>JBCDJH010000064.1:0-8567 GCA_038747965.1 Pseudomonadota bacterium | reverse complement strand
GCTAATGTCATCATGAGTTGGTTGATTGGCTTTAACGTCGTCAATCGTCACAACCGCATTGTTGACATGATCTGGCGCACCACTGTTTCCGTGACCGAGCCGCGTTTGGGGCCGATACGCCGTGTCTTGCCAAGCCTCGGCGGGCTTGATTTGTCGCCCATCGTTCTCATCATCGGGCTTCAGTTTCTTCAGATATTCATCAATCAGAATATCTTCGGCCGCGCCTATGGCTGAGCGTTAGAGCCGTTTGCGTCTGAAATGATTCAGTTCGAAGGCCGCAACCGGCTCTAAGTCTTTGTGTGCGCGAATTGCGGACGCGAAACCGGTGAGCTGCTTGCCCTGCAATTCGCTCTAGCCGTAGTCAAAGCGGCCCATGAAATCCTTAATCAGCGGGTCGTCATAGACGCGCGCCCTCTGCTCGTCCGTGAGATCGGCGTCGCTCACCTCGGCCTTCGCGGGATCGAACGCTTTGTGTACGCCGCTTTTCCAATCAATGGCGGTCTCCCAAAGGAAGCGTCTGGGGTGGAGCCGCTCAAAGGCCTGCATAAACCGGGTTGACGGCTTTAGGCCCAGATGGGCGTAAACGCGCCCCATGGCCTCTTCCGGGGTCCGCACAAGATCTTCGTATTTGGAGATGAGGATGTTGGGCTTGTCCAGATGCTCCGCCCAGGCCTCGATATTGCCGCGCAGCTCCTCCCACCGGGCGGCCTTCGCCTCTTCCGATTGGCTCGTTTGCGCGTAGATGCTGCGCATGATCGCCCGGGGATCGCGGATCGTGTGGATCAGGGGGAAGTTCGGGGCGAGGAAATCAACCAGCGCCTTTGAGCGATAGATGTCTGGGCTTTTGTCGCCCAGGTGATTGATGTGCGGCTTATTGTAGATCTGTTGGGCGAGGGGGCAGGCCTGCATATACCAGTGCAGCAGGGAGTTGACGGAGTCTTGCCGCTTCCGTTCCAGGAGATCGATGATCTGCGCGCCGGAGAAGCCGTGGTCGGTCATGCGCCGAACGTGGAGCTTCAGATAGTGTTCTGGGTAAAGCGTGCGCGTAATCTCGCTCTCGCAGAGGCAGATGGCGTCTTCGTGGTCATCGATGCACCGGGCCATCAACGAAGAGCCCGTGCGGAGCGGCCCCGTGATGAAGAAGAGCTGGAGCGGCTGTTCGTCCTCTCCGCCGCTCTGAGAGGTTTCTTGGGCGGCTTTTGGGGCGGGCGCGGCGGCGTCAGACATGGGCGGGCGTTTGCTCCATGTTTGGGCGCGCGGCCTTTGTCAGAACCGCGATCGCTTCGTCCACTTCGCTGTCGCACGTCTCAAAAGAGGCGACGAAGCGGTAGAGGGTGCATCCGTCACCGCTTAAGTCTTCCTCCCACGGATAGAATAAAGCCCCGGCGCTTTGGAGCGCGTCCGCCAGATGCGCGGGCAGTTCAGCGAAGACTTCGTTGGCTTGCGTTGGATAGGGAAGGCGCACCCCAGGGAGGCGGGCGAGGCCGTCCGCCAGGCGCTGCGCCGTTCGGTTGGCGCGGGCGGCGAGGGCGAGCCATAGATCGTCGTCCAAGTAAGCGTCCATCTGGGCGGCGAGGAAACGATGCTTGGACCACAAATGGCCCGCGCGTTTTTGCCGGAAGGCGACGTCTTTGGCGTCCGCGGGATCGAAGAAGATGAGCGCCTCAGCGGCGATCGCCCCGTTCTTGGTAGCGCCAAAGGTGAGGGCGTCGACGCCCGCCCGCCAGGTCGCCTCAGCCGGCGTGCAGCGAAGCGTCGCCATAGCGTTGGCGAAGCGGGCGCCGTCCATATGAACTTTCAAACCGGCGTCCCGAGCCGCGGCGCATGTCTCTGCGAGGTCGCCCGGCGCGTAAACGGTCCCGAGTTCGCTTGCTTGGGTGAGGGTGAGGGCGGCCAGCGGCGCCGTGTGGGGCCGGTGGTCCCCATATGCTTTGACAGCCGCCGCTATATGCCGCCCGGTGAGTTTTCCGCCCGCCCCTTTAAGCTGGATAAGCTTCGCGCCGCCGGTGAAGAACTCCGGCGCGGCGCACTCGCTCGTATGGGCGTGGGACGTCTCGTGGCAGAGGATCGCGCCATAGGACGGTGTGAACTGGGCGAGGGCGAGGCCGTTAGCGGCGGTGCCGGTGGGAAGGAGGAGGACGGCGACCTCCCGCTCGAAGAGATCGCAGAACCGTTGGCGCACCCGTTCCGACAAGGCGTCGCCGCCATAGCTCGTCGCTGAACCCGTGCTGGCCGCGCTGAGCGCCTCCAAAATCGCCGGCGCCGCCCCGACGGAATTGTCGCTTGAGAAATCCATAGGCGCCAGTCTAACGGTCCGCCGCTTGGGGGGAAGGGGGCGCTTCAGGCTATAGGGCGCTTTCGGGGGCGCCGAGCTCCAGCGCTGCGAACCGCTCGGCCAGCTCGGCCATCGTTGCGATCAGTTCCAAGGCGCCCGCCGCTTTCAACCGGTCGCCGTGGCCCGGCGCGCAGTGGGCGCCGCCGAGGAAACCGATGGGCCGCATGCCGGCCGCGACGGCGGCGCGCACGCCGTTGGCGCTGTCTTCAATGGCGAGGCAGCGGGCGGGCTCCGCCCCGATTTGCGCGCTCGCATGGAGGAATACGTCCGGATGCGGCTTGCCGCGGGCGACTTCCTCGGCCGAGTAGGCGTGGGGGCCAAGATAAGGCCACAAGCCCGTCTCGCGTAGTTTGACGCCGAGGGAGACCTTGCGGGTGGACGACGCGACGGCCCGCGGCGCCTGGAGCGCTGAGAGCATCGCTGCGGCGCCTGGCACCGGCTGCAGCCGCTCCCGCAGCGCTTTGTCCTTGGCGACATGGGCGGCTTCGAAAAAGGCGTCGGGCAAGGTGCGGCCGATCCGCTCCGCCGCGTCGGCGTTCACCGCGGCCCGAAAGGCTTTGTCCGGCAGGCCGTTGAACTTCGCGATGAACGCCCCCTGCTCGTAATGGAGGCCCTCGCGCGCAAGCTCGGCGCGCTCGATTTCGATGACGATGATCTCGCTGTCCACCAGCACGCCATCGCAATCGAATATGACGGCCTCATACATATCGGGTCTCCAAAAGGAAAACCCCGCGGCGCGGCGCGGGGTTTTCAAGGTGAGAGGGCGGGGGGCCCGTCAGCCGCCCGCCAGCATCGCCAGCAGCAGTAGGGCGACGATGTTGGTGATCTTGATCATCGGGTTCACAGCCGGTCCCGACGTATCCTTGTACGGATCGCCAACCGTGTCGCCGGTGACGGCCGCCTTATGGGCTTCTGAGCCCTTCACGTGCTTGACGCCGTCCTTGTCGACGAAGCCGTCTTCAAAGGACTTCTTGGCGTTGTCCCAGGCGCCGCCGCCGGCGGTCATGGAGATGGCGACGAAGAGGCCGGTGACGATGACGCCCAGCAACATGGCGCCGAGGGCGGAGAGCGCAGGGCCCGCGCCGCCGATCCACAAGATGGCGACGAACAATACCACCGGCGAGAGCACCGGCAGGAGCGACGGCACGATCATCTCGCGGATCGCCGCTTTGGTGAGGATGTCCACCGCTTTGCCGTAGTCCGGCTTGTTTTGGAACTCCATGATCCCGGGGATCTCCCGGAACTGGCGGCGCACTTCTTCCACCACGTCCTGGGCGGCGCGGCCGACGGACATCATGGACATGCCGCCGAACAGAAACGGCAACAGCCCGCCGAACAGCAGCCCCACCACCACGTACGGGTTGGAGAGCGAGAAGTTGACGACATTGGCCGCGACTTCGGCGCCCCCATATTCGAGGCCGGAGAAGAACCCTTCGCCCGCCGCCTCTTCAATGAAGTGCTGAATGTCTTCCGTGTAAGCGGCGAACAGCACCAGCGCGCCAAGCCCGGCGGAGCCGATGGCGTAGCCCTTGGTGACGGCTTTGGTGGTGTTGCCGACGGCGTCCAGCGTGTCCGTCGTCTCGCGCACCGAGGCGTCCAGGTTCGACATCTCGGCGATGCCGCCCGCGTTGTCGGTGACGGGGCCAAAAGCGTCCAGCGCCACCACCATGCCTGCGAGCGCCAACATGGTCGTCACCGCAATGGCGATGCCGATCAGGCCGGCCGTCGTGAAGGTGAAGATGATGCCGGCGATGATGACGATCGCCGGGATCGCCGTCGCCTCAAGGGAAACGGCGAGGCCTTGGATCACGTTCGTGCCGTGCCCGGAAACCGACGCCTGGGCGACGGAGCGCACGGGCCGGTGGTCTGTGCCCGTGTAGTACTCGGTCACATAGACGATGAGGCCGGTGACGGCGAGGCCGGCGAGACCGCACAGCAAGAGATCGAAGGGCGTAAAGATCTGGCCGTCCAGCGCGGGCAGCTCGGTCGCAAAGCCCTCCGGCAAGGTGACGGCGATGGCGCCGGCCACCGCTGGAATGGAGAGCACGGCCGTGGCGATGAAGCCCTTGTAGAGGGCGCCCATCACGTCCTTGGAGCCTTCGCCAAGCTTGACGAAGAAGACGCCGAGGATCGAGGTGACGATGCACGCGCCGGCGATGGTCAGCGGCAGGAGCATCATCGGGCCAACCGCGTCGGTGCCGGCGAAAAGGATGGAGGCGAGCACCATGGTGGCGCCGATGGTCACCATGTAGGTCTCGAAGAGGTCGGCCGCCATGCCGGCGCAGTCGCCGACATTGTCGCCCACATTGTCGGCGATGGTGGCGGCGTTGCGCGGATCGTCTTCGGGGATGCCGGCTTCCACTTTGCCGACCATGTCGCCGCCGACGTCAGCGCCTTTGGTGAAGATGCCGCCGCCAAGCCGGGCGAAGATCGAAATCAAAGACGCGCCAAAGCCCAAGGAGACCAGCGCGTTGACGACCAGCCGGTCGCTAGGATCCGCGCCAAGGCCAAAGCCAAGCAGCCCCGTCAAGAAACCGTAATAGAGCGCCATGCCGATAAGAGCGAGGCCCACCACCAGCATGCCGGTGACGGCGCCCGACTTGAACGCGACGTCGAGCCCTGCGCCGAGGCCCTTGGAGGACGCCTCTGTCGTGCGCACGTTGGCTTGCACGGAGACCTTCATGCCGATAAAGCCAGCCGCGCCAGAGAGCGCCGCGCCGATGACAAAGCCAAGGGCGGCGGCGAAGCCTAAGAAGACGAAGATGATGACGGCGGTGACGGCGCCGACGATGGCGATGGTCCGATACTGGCGGCTGAGATAGGCGTTGGCGCCTTCCTGGATCGCCGCGGCGATCTCTTGCATCTTTTCGTTGCCGGCGGACATCCGCATCAGGCTCTGGGTCGTGACGACGCCGTAGACGACGGCAAGCGCGCCGGCCGCGACGACCAGCCAAAGAATAATGCTCATGGTTCCTCCCTGAGAGACACCGCTTGGCGGACGCCGAGCGGTCGCGTTGTGCGGAACGGCGAAGGTTGTTTTCTGCCCGATCCCAATTGCCCGCGGCGGAGCGTGGCAAAGTCATTGGGCGAAATCAACAGCCCCGTCAACGCGTTAAGGAGGCGGGTTGACAACCCAGCGGGACGCCGCGCCGTCTTCGGGAGCGGGCTAGAGCCGTGTGCGTCTGACATGATTGGGGTCAGAGGCCGCAACCGGCTCTAAGTCTTTGCTTGCGCGAATTGCGGACGCGAAACCGGTGACCCACTTTCGCTGCAATTCGCTTTAGCTTTCGCTCTTCGCCGCTTCGATGCCTTCTTCGATGAGGGCGCGCGATTTGGCTTTCGCGTCCCAGCCCACGATCTTCACCCATTTGTTGGGCTCAAGGTCCTTATAATGCTGGAAGAAATGGACGATCTGATCGAGCAAGATCTCGGGAAGGTCCGTGTATTCCTCCACCTCATCATAGAAGCGGGTGAGCCGCCGGGCGGGCACAGCGATGATCTTCTCGTCCTGGCCGCCGTCATCTTCCATGATGAGAACGCCCACCGGCCGCGCAGCCACGACCGCGCCGGGCACCAGCGCGCGGCGGCCGACGCACATGACGTCGACCGGGTCGCCGTCGCCGGCGAGCGTATGGGGAATGAACCCGTAATTGCAGGGATAGCGCATGGGCGTATAGAGGAACCGATCGACGAACATCGCCCCGGACTCCTTATCCACCTCATACTTTATGGGATCGCCGCCAAGGGGCACCTCGATAATCACGTTCACGTCCGCTGGCGGGTTCTTGCCGATCGCGATTTTCGAAATGTCCATGGGCTGCGCCTCTGTTGTTACTCACGGGCCCGTGATACCGCACTGCACAATAAGCGGCAAGCCGATGGAGACGCGATGGGCGTCAGCCTTTCGTCCAGCTTGCGCCGGCGCTGGAATTGGGCGTGGATCACGGGGCCTTCTCGCCCCCGCTTGGCCTTATCTGGGCGCGCGTATCAGCGCCCCGTCCGAGCGTTGCGGCGGGCGAGGAGGCGTAAGCGCAGAGCGTTCAGCTTAATGAAGCCCTCGGCGTCTTGCTGGTCGTAGACGTCATCCTCCTCGAAGGTGACGTGCTCCTCAGAATAAAGCGAAGCCGGAGAGGAACGGCCCACCACATGCGCCGCGCCCTTATAGAGCCGCAGCCGTGTTGTCCCCGTCACATGGGTTTGGCTGGCGTCGATGGCCGCTTGCAGCATCTCCCGCTCCGGCGAGAACCAGAACCCGTTGTAAATAAGCTCCGCATAGCGCGGCATCAGCTCGTCTTTGAGATGCGCGGCGCCCCTATCGAGGGTGATTTGCTCAATGCCCCGGTGCGCGGCGAGTAGGATCTCCCCGCCGGGCGTTTCATAAATCCCGCGGGACTTCATGCCGACAAACCGGTTCTCCACAAGATCGAGGCGGCCGATGCCGTGGAGGCGCCCAAGCTCGTTAAGGCGCGTGAGCAACGTCGCCGGCGACAGGGCTTCGCCATCGATAGAGACCGCGTCGCCGCGCTCGAACCCGATATCCACATATTGGGGCGCAGCCGGCGCGCCCTCCGGGTCGTCGGTGCGCTGATAGACGTAAGCGGGCGCCTCTTCAGCGGGGTTCTCCAACACTTTGCCTTCTGACGACGTGTGCAGAAGGTTCGCGTCCACTGAAAATGGCGCTTCGCCGCGTTTGTCTTTGGCGATGGGGATTTGATGCTTCTCGGCGAAATCGAGCAGCTTGGCGCGGGAGGACAGATCCCATTCCCGCCAAGGGGCGATCACCTGAATGTCCGGGTCGAGGGCGTAATAGCCAAGCTCGAAGCGCACCTGATCGTTGCCCTTGCCAGTGGCCCCGTGACAAACGGCGTCGGCGCCGATCTCATGGGCGATCTCTATCTGGCGCTTGGCGATGAGCGGCCGGGCGATGGACGTGCCGAGGAGATAGACGCCCTCATAGACGGCGTTCGCTCGGAACATGGGGAATACGTAGTCGCGGACGAATTCTTCCCGCAGATCCTCGATGAAGATCTCTTTGACGCCAAACATCTCCGCTTTCTTGCGGGCGGGCTCAAGCTCCTCGCCCTGGCCGAGATCGGCGGTGAAGGTGGCGACCTCGCAGCCATAGGTCTCCGTCAGCCATTTCAGGATGATGGAGGTGTCCAGCCCGCCGGAATAGGCGAGCACCACCTTCTTGATGGATCGCCCGCCTTTTGTGTTCGTCGCCATGGATCGCGTCGCCTCTGTAGCAGAAGCGCCAGGATTTACCGCCCCTCCGTTCGCCGCGCAACCAAAACGCCGGTTGGCGCTTAAGGGGCGCCGGCTTCCCGCGCCTCGGACTCTTCCATCCAAGCGCGGATGTCGCCCATGAACGGTTTCACGGTCTCTTTGTGTTGTTCGGGGGCGAGGGCCATGGCCTTGCTCATCTCAAGGCTCGCTGCGAGTTGTTCGCGCACCGCCGGCGGGAGGCTCGGATCGTCGGCGAGTTCGGCTGGAATTTTCATCTGCGCGATTTTCGCGGCCGCGTCCGGGTCTTCGCGTTCGATCTCCAGGCTGACGACGGCGGCCATCACCGGATCGGCGACGGCGGCCCACGCCTCGACCGATTTGAAGCCCTCCGCCTTAACGATCTTCTCCAGCGCTCCGTATTCGCCAATGTCTTTCAGCATCGGCATGGACGCTGCAAACGGCGTGAACGGCGCGCCGGGTTCGGGCCGGCTGTCCATTTGCAAGAATTCGAGTTTGCCTTCGCGGGCGAGGCGGTCGTTCATCCGTTGCAGATCATCGAGCGTCTCGACGAAGGCGGCCACCTGTTTCGCCGTGAGCTGCATCGGCTCCTCGGCGGAAATTGGCGCGGCGAGGGCCGCCGACAGGACGCCCGCCAGCGCCGGGGCGGCGAGGCGACGCGCAAGCGCCCCGAAGCGTGTTTGTCCGAACCGTTTCATGCCGTCTCTCCCTTTGGCCGCGCCATCAGGGCGCGGTTGCGCCCGTGGATAAGCTGAGACCTGACCGAAGGCCCCGATTACGGCGGCAGTGTGGCTAAGCGCCCGTAACGCCGCCATTCATCCAAAAAAACCGGGCCAGACGGCGCACCCGCAAGGTCTTTTCACAAAGGTGTGAGGTTCTTTGTGTCATGTGCGATAAAGAATAATGTCTGCAGCGCACCTCGGGCTCACCTCAACAACAGGATAGCACCTATGCGCATGACACTGGCTACGGCCGCCCTGGCCGCGAG
>JBCDJH010000063.1:0-8677 GCA_038747965.1 Pseudomonadota bacterium | reverse complement strand
TGGGCTCCTCCGCCGGTTTTTCTTCGGCGGTCTTCTCGGCGGCCGCCGCCTCCTCCCGCGCGGCGGTTTCCTTCTTCTCTTTCGATAAGAGGAAAGCGCCGACGCCGGTAAGGGCGGACAAGCTTAGGAACGGTATGAGCGGCATGCCCGGCAGCAGCGCCATGATGAGAAGGACGCCGGAGACCACGGCCAGCGCCTGGGGGTAGCCGGTGAATTGCTCCGCAAGCGCCTTATCGGCGGCGCCTTCGACGCCGGCTTTCGAAACCAGCATGCCGGCGGCGATGGAGATGATGAGCGCCGGCACCTGGCTCACCAGCCCGTCGCCGATGGTGAGGAGCGTATAAGACTGGCTGGCGTCGCCGATGCTCATATCCATCTGCGCGACGCCTATGATGATGCCGCCGATGATGTTGATGAACGTGATGAGAAGGCCCGCCACGGCGTCGCCGCGCACGAATTTGGAGGCGCCGTCCATGGAGCCGAAGAAGTTGGATTCTTGCTCCAGCCGTTTGCGGCGCTCGCGCGCTTCGTCTTCGGTGAGAAGGCCGGCGGAGAGATCCGCGTCGATCGCCATTTGTTTGCCGGGCATGGCGTCCAAGCTGAAGCGGGCGGCGACCTCGGCGATGCGGCCGGAGCCTTTGGTGATGACGATGAAGTTCACCAATACGAGGATGGCGAAGACAATGACGCCGATGACGTAATTGCCTTGCATCACAAAGCCGCCAAAGGCTTGGATGACGCGGCCAGCGGCCTCCGGCCCCTCATGGCCGTTGGCGAGGATAAGCCGGGTCGAGGCGATGTTCAGCCCCAGGCGGAGCATTGTCGCGATGAGCAACACCGAGGGGAAGGTCGAGAACTCTAGCGGCCGCTGGATAAACAGCGCCGTCATCAGCACCAACACCGAAAAGGTGATGGAGAGGGCGAGCGAGAAATCGAGCAGCCAGCGGGGAACTGGCAAAATCAGCATGGCGAGAATCGCCAAGATGCCGACGGCGAACGCCACGTCTCCGCGCATGGCGCCGGCCTTTAGGCCGCCCCACCCGAAGGTTTCGCTATGGCTCGCCGCCTCGCTCATCGCTTGCGTTGACCGCCTCTTCTCACATTGTTCACCGGTCGCCGCGCAGCCGCTCGCTCACGCGATCTGTCGCTAGACCGCGTGCCGCGCTTCGCCAGGCGCAGGGACGCTGACGCCGTCCTCGCTATATTGCTTCAGCTTATTGCGCAGGGTGCGAATTGAAATGCCGAGGATGTTCGCAGCGTGCGTGCGGTTGCCGAGGCAATGATCTAGCGTTTTGAGAATAAGGTCTTGCTCCACGGCGGCGACGGTGCGCCCGACAAGGCCGGTGGGACCCGCGGAGCCTGGGGCCGTTTCGCCGCCACCGGACGGGGCGGGGGCTTCGGCGGCCGCCGCGCTGACGGGCGAGCCGTCGGGCAAGCGAATGGCTTCATCGCCGATCTCGGCCCCGGACGCGAGCAGCACGGCGCGGTGCATGGTGTTCTCCAATTCCCGCACATTGCCCTTCCAGTAATGGCCGGCGATGCGGGCCTTGGCCGTCATGGAGAGGGGGCGTACGGGCGCGCCATTGGCTTTGGCGTATTTCTCAATGAAATGCTCCGCCAGCGCCAGGATGTCGCCCGAGCGTTCGCGCAAGGGCGGCAGCTTCAGATTGACGACATTCAGCCGATAGAATAGGTCTTCGCGAAAGGAGCCCGCCTTCACCTCGTCCTGAAGATTGCGGTTGGAGGTGGCGATAATCCGAATGTTGACTTTGATCGGCTTGGTTCCGCCGACCCTGTCGATCTCCCGCTCCTGAAGAGCGCGGAGAAGCTTGGCCTGTAGCCGCACGTCCATCTCGGAGATTTCGTCGAGGAGCAGCGTGCCGCCGTCCGCCTCTTCGAACTTACCGATGCGGCGGGCGATGGCGCCGGTGAAGGCGCCTTTCTCGTGGCCGAAGAGCTCCGACTCCAGAAGGTTTTCGGGGATGGCCGCGCAGTTGACGGAGATGAAGGGGCGATCGGCCCGGTTCGACTTCCGGTGAACGTGGCGGGCCATTACTTCTTTACCGGAGCCGGATTCGCCGGTGATGAGGATCGACGCGTCCGACGGCGCGACTTGATCGGCAAGGGCGATCACGTCCGTCATCGCCGGGTCGGCGGCGATCATGTCGCTGGCTTCCGCGGCGACCGCCTCCAATACGGCGGCGATCAGCTCCGCATCCGGCGGTAGGGGAACATATTCTTTGGCGCCGGCGCGGATCGCTTTGACAGCGGCGTTCGCGTCCGCGTCAACGCCGCAGGCGACAACCGGCGCCACGATGCGCTCGGCTTCGAGGGCGGAGATCAGGCTCGCGATGTCTTGCGCCACGTCCACCATCAAGAGGTCGGCGCCTTGCCCCGCCCGCAACGCTTCCAGCGCGGCGCGCGCGTCGTTCACGTGGGCCACTTTGGCGCCGCGATCCATGGCGATTTTGGTGGCGGTGGAGAGCTGTCCGCTCAGGGCCCCGACGATTAGGAGACGCATTTCTTGATCCTCTTAATGCGTAAGTCTTCAGTTGACTTGATCGTTCTTGACGATCTCGGTCATGGTGACGCCAAGGCGTTCTTCAACAACGACGACCTCGCCGCGCGCGACCAGGCGATTGTTGACGTAGATATCAATGGCCTCGCCGACCTTGCGATCGAGTTCGACGATGGCGCCCTTGTTCAGTTTCAACAGAGAGGCGACGGGGATGCGCGTTTTGCCCAGCACCGCTGAAACGTTCACCGGAACCTCAAAAACGGATTCCAGATCGGTGGCGACTTTATCGTCTTCCGCGGCGTCCGCCGAAGCCGCGGCATCGGCGCCGCCGGCTTGCGCGTCCTCCTCCATGTCCTCAAGTTGCATGCTTTCGCCCGCTTCGGGCGCTGGGTCGTCGCTCATGGGCGCGCCTCCTTCTCTCCGCCGATCCGAGCCTCGACAATCGCGTCGACGCGCGCTTCAAGGGCGGCCTGATCGTGCTGGGCCGAACCTTCGGCCCATATGATTTGGCAGTCTGGAGCGCTTAGCGCGGGATCCGGCGTCAGCGTGAGTTGACTAAGCGCGGGGAGCGCCCCTTCGTTCTGCTCAAGGAGGGCTCGCACGTCGTCGCACCAAGCGGCGGGCGCGCGCACCTCTATGTGCGGCGCGCCTGACAAGTCGCTGACGATTTCCGTGATCGCGCCCGCGATTTCCTCAGTAGCGAAGCCGCCGGCGATACGGCGGCTCAGGAGCTTCGCCGCCGTCAAAGCGAGGCGGGAGGCGTCGGCGATTAACATGTCGCGGTGTGCGGATAGATCGCCCGTTGCGGCGGCCACAGTCTCGGCGATCTGCGCCAGACAGGCGGACGCGCTCGCAGCTGCTTGCGCTTCAACGCTCTCACGGCCGTTGGCCAGGGCCCGCGCTTCGACCGCTTCGACTTCCTCCGGAGTAAAGCGCTTCTTCGGGGGCGGTACGTCCGTGAGCTTGCCCTCATCCACATGGAATACGGCGTCGAAGGCGAAGTTTTCACGCGCGGCGGTTTGGGACTTAGTAGACAAGTTCGTCATCCCCCTTGCTGTCGGCGATCATGATTTCGCCTTTGCTGGCCAGATCCTTAGCGAGATTGACGATCATGGTTTGTGATTCGTCCACGTCCTTTAGGCGGACGGGGCCCATGATCTCCATGTCTTCCCGCAACACTTTGGCGGCGCGTTCAGACATGTTGGAGAAGAACAGATCCCGCAGCGTGTCGGAGGCGCCCTTGAGCGCCAAAGCCAGCTTGTCCTTGTCGATGGCGCGCAGGAGCGTTTGGATGCCGCCAGGGTCGAGTTTGCCGAGATCTTCAAAGACGAACATCAGCGCTTTGATTTTCTCAGCCGCGTCGCGGTTCCGCTCTTCCAGGGCGGCGATGAACCGGCCCTCCGTTTGCCGATCGAAATTGTTGAAGATTTCAGCCATCATTTCATGGGCGTCGCGCTTTGAGGTGCGCGCGAGGTTCGACATGAACTCCGTGCGCAGCGTCTGCTCGATTTTATCGAGGATGTCCTTCTGAACCGGCTCCATACGGAGCATACGGCTGACGCATTCGAGAGCGAAGTCTTCCGGAAGGGCGCTCAGCACCCGGGCACCGTGCTCCGACTTAATCTTTGAGAGCACCACGGCGACGGTCTGCGGGTATTCATTTTTCAGGTAGTTGGCGAGCACCGCCTCGTTCACATTGGCGAGCTTGTCCCACATGGTGCGACCCGCGGGACCGCGGATCTCTTCCATGATGTTGTCAACTTTGTCGGTGTCAAGAAAGCCTTTGAGCAGGCGATGGGTCGCCTCGTATGACCCGAGGAGGGACCCGGTCGAGGACATTTGCGAGACGAACTCAACGAGCAGTTTCTCCACAACGCCGGCCGTGATCATGCCGAGGTTCGACATGATCTGAGAGACCTCTTTGATCTCCTCGTCGTCCAGCATTTCCCAGAGTTGCCGACCCGCTTCTTCGCCGAGGGCGAGGAGCAGGACCGCCGCCCGTTCCGGACCCGTCAGCTTGCTTGGATCATCAATCGCGGTTTTGGTGCGGGCGAGAGCGCTCATGCTTCATGCAGCCAATTGCGCAAGATCGCCAGGGATTCTTCCGGGTGCTTATCGACGATCTCCGCCACTTTTTTGACGGACGACGCCTTCACCTGGCCCTGAACCTGAGCGATGTCGATCTGTTGTTGGAATTCGTTGACGTCCGCCGACGAAATCGCGGGCGCGCCGGCCGCGCCCGGATGGGCCATAAGCGAGGCGCCCGGCGCTTGCTCGCCGGCGGGGCCTGTCAGTTGCGCGGGCGCGCCATCCGCGGGAAGTGGAAGCTGCGTGGCTGGCGTGGCGGTTTCTTCATTCGACCGCGCCGATAAGAACGGTCGCAATACGAACAATATGAGAATGAGCCCAAGAACACCGAGAACGGCGATTTCGGCGATGCGTAAGTAGTCGTCTTTGGTGAGACCAAGAAACGGCGCCGCTTCTTCTTCGACAGGCGGGAGTTCGGGCCGCGCAAATTGAATGTTCACGACTTCAAGTTGGTCGCGCCCCTCGCGGTAGCCAATCGCCGATTTGACAAGCGCGGTGATGCGCTGCATTTCCTCGCTCGTGCGCGGCGTGTAGGTGGAAGATCCATCCTCGGCGGTCTCATAGGCGCCGTTGACGGCGACAGCGACCGACAGACGTTCGACAGCGCCCGTCTCCAGCACTTCAGTGCGGAGCGTTTTTGAGTTTTGGTAATTGACGATTTCCTCCAACTCGCTGCTGTTGGAGGAGGATTCTTGGCCGGGCCCCTCGTCGGCCTCGGCCTCTGGAAGATTATTTGCGACACTGACGGACTCGTTCTGCTCGCTATCCCTGCTCGATGACGTCTTTTCGATCGTCTGGGTTGAGAGGACTACTTGCTTGTCAGGGTCATATTCTTCCGCGCTGATGGTGACGCGGTTGAAGTCGATTTCAGCGGAGACTTGGACCCGGGCGTTCTCAGGTCCGACGATGCGGGTGACGATGTCCTCCACCGTGCGGCGAATGCGCGCCTCAGTGGCGGCTGTGCGTTCTTCATATTGGGTGGCGGCGAGGGCTTCTGGATCGTCTTCGCCGCCGCCGCGGGCGAGCAGCGCGCCGCCGCTGTCCAAAATCGTCACGCGGTCCGGCGTCAAATCAGGGACGGCGGAGGCCACCAGATTCTGGATGGCCTGCACAGTTCGGGACGGAAGAGCGCCCCGGCGCAAATCTAAAACGATGGACGCTTTCGGCGCGGGCTTATCTCTTGAAAAAAGCTCTCGCTGGGGCACCACCAAATGAACGCGCGCGGAGCGCACTACGTCGATCGCGCCGATTGTTCTGGCCAATTCGCCTTCCAATGCCCGGAGGCGATTGAGGCCTTGCACGAAGGACGTGGCGCCGATTGTGTCGCTTTGATCAAAGATCTCATACCCAACGACGCCGCCTGAGGGGATCCCTTCGCTGGAAAGGCTTAAGCGCAAATTCAGCACCTGGTCCTTCGGCACCAGGATCGCTGCGCCACCGCCGCGCAACTCGTAAGGGGTGTTCGATTGCTCGAGACGCTGGGTGATCTCCTGGGCGTCTTGCATATCGAGGCCCGAGAACAGCAGCGCCATAGGCGGATCGCCGAGCCGCAACATGATTGCGGCCAAGACAGCGGCCACGCCGCCGGTGACGCCCAAGACGGCGACCAGCCGAGCTACGCCAATTTGTTTCAGGAGTTCCAACACGCTCTACCACCCTGCAAGCCGAGTGACGACGGGATCGCCAAAGGCGCCGCCGCCTCAGCTTTGGCTAGGCAGAAATTACCGAGCGGGCTTTAAGAAACATTGAATAGAATACAACACGCCTGTGCGGGCCGCTTTAGCCTTGCAGGACAGGCCCGTTGTGCTGATGGTCTAGCGATACTCTTGGAGGCGCGTCGCCCTTAGCCCTGGTAGGCCGTGCTGTTCGATCGCGGACTGCCAGGAGAGGAACTCTTCCATGGTGAGTTTATAGCGATCACACGCGTCCTCTAGGGAGATGAGGCCGCCGCGCACGGCCGCCACAACTTCCGCTTTCCGGCGGATCACCCACCGCCGCGTGTTGGCCGATGGCAAATCGGACAAACGAAGCGGGGTCCCGTCCGGACCAATCACGAATGGTTCGCTACGCGCCGCAGATCCGCCCATCGTCTCCAAACTCCTCACTACGCAACGATGCGGAAAATAGGCGGTGCGCCTTTAAAAAACGGCTAAGTAAAGTGGTAAAGAAAGCCATAATAGATCGTATAAATTGTATTTCGAATTGAAGACCAAGGGCTGCCCCAAATCGAGACAGCCCTTGATGCTCATTTTACTGTTTAATTCGGATCAACTCTTCGAGCATTTGATCCGATGTCGTGATGATCTTAGTGGAGGCCGAATAGGCGCGCTGGGTGGTGATCAGGTTGGTGAACTCGGTCGCCAGATCGACGGTGGAGGACTCCAACGCTGAGGACGAGATATTGCCTGACTTACCTGAGCCCGGTTCCTCCAGCGTCGCGCCGCCCGAGTCGACGGTAAGCCGGTACGCGTTGCCATTGGTGGCCGTCAGACCATCAGGATTGACGAATGTCGCAAGCGGAACTTGATAGAGCTGACGTCGAACCCCGTTTGTGAAGACGGCTGTTACAAAACCTTCTTCATCGACTTCCAGGCCGCTGCGGGTGCCGAATAGGGCGCCGTCCGGGACCGTTGAGAGCAATACTGAGTTTTCGCCAGACCCACGGTTCAGCTGTTTGAAGCCAGCGGCGCTGTTCGGGCCCCCGACGCCGAGCGTAATTGACTGAGCTTCGACGCCGATGCCCGTCGACCAAGCGAATTGGCCGGCGCCCGGCACGGAACCTGACGCTAGGAAGTCGAGCGTCAATGGTAGGGTGGTTGATCCAAGGTCGAGAGTTCCGTCCGCATTAAACGCGACATCTCCTACCGCAATCTGTCCACTAGCGGAATCGAAGGAAGCGGCGTTTGACGTGACGTCCGTCGAAGGCGAGACGCGAATTTCCGCATGCCATTGGTTCGGCGTCGCGCTCTTAAGAAACAAAAGGTCTATTGTCCGGACGCCGCCTTTGCTGTCAAAGACCTGCGCTGAAAACTCAAAGTCGGGCGCAACGGACCCCGACGACATGTTGATGGCTGGCGTGGTCGGCGCGTAGGTCGCCGGCGCGCCGGTCGCGGCGGCGGAGATTGGCGTGCCGTCATTGAAGATGGCGTCAAGGTTCACTGTGGTGCTCGGCTCAGCGGTGCCGCCCAGTTGATCCACATTGACAGGCTGCAACAGCGAAAAATCGCTAGGGTTAGAGTTAACCTCGCCTTGCGCGTCTACCGGCCATCCTTGCAAATAAAAACCCGCTGAGTTTCTCAGGAAGCCTTCTTGATCTTCATTGAAGGCCCCGGCGCGCGTGAAAAGAACGGGCTCAGTGTTGTTCTGGTTGACGTCTGAGCGGACAACGAAAAGCCCATCTCCCGAAATGGCCAGGTCTGTTGAATTGGAGGAGGACTGAATAAGACCGCCTTCGGAGACGAAACTACGGGAACCCGCTCGCACGCCGCCGGCCGCGAACTTGCCCTCCAGATCATTGTCCGTGACGAGCGTCGAGAATTCCGCCGTGCTGCGCTTGTATCCGACTGTGTTGACGTTCGCGATATTGTCCGAAATGACGGCGAGACCCGCGGAGTAGGCGTTCAAGCCGGCGACGCCGGCTGACAAGGCGCTGTTGATGCTCATTCTTGTTCCTCACTCGAAGACTAAAGGGGGACGCTTCTGCGCGGGATCGGTTCGGGACCAATCGATGGTCGGCGGAGGGCGATTTCGCCCAACGCTAGAAAGCTTCTTCAAGTTTGACGATGTCCTTCAGACGGGCCGTTCGATCGCCCACCGAGAGAACAGGTTCGTCAGATGAAAGATTGACGCCCGAGATAACGTCCCGGAAGAAGGTGGTGACGGGGACGGACTCAAGCTCTTGGTCCAACGCCGTGACCGACAATCGATAGGCGCCGTTCGGATTGGGATCGCCTGCTGCGTCCAGGCCATCCCAATAGAAGATGTTCTCACCTTCGCGGCCCTGACCGGTTCCTGAGTAGACGGTTCGTCCGGACTCATCAAAAATTGTCAGCTCAACGGAGGCGGCCGGGG
>JBCDJH010000062.1:0-8706 GCA_038747965.1 Pseudomonadota bacterium | reverse complement strand
GTGGGCCGTTCGGCCTCATAAGGGCGCCACTCAACGGCCCCCGGCATTAGGCCCGAAGCATTCGCGCCGCGCCGTTGTTGGAGGGAGACGCCCCAACGGGAGAGCTCGGCTTCCGCCGCCGCAACGGCCGGGCCTACCTGCGCCGCGACGGCGTCGCGCAGGCCTCCGCCGTAATCCTCTAACTCGACAGGCTGGCAGCCTATCAGCGCTATTTCGAGGGGCGGGCCACCCATAAACTCCGCAAGCGCCAGAAGTTCCATCATGGAGGTCTGGTGCAGCGATACTTTCTTGCCTACCGCGAACTTTGGAACATCGGCGCCGCGCACGGTCACGAGTTCCGCTGGCGCCAGGCCGGCGTCAACTGCGTCAAAGATCAAAATGCGCTTGGCGTCTGCGAGGTCGTTCACCAACGATAGGCCCTGCGTGCCGCCGTCTACGATTTCAACATCGTCGCTGCTACGCCACTTCTCGCCAAACATCTCGGCGCAGCGAACGCCAAAACCCTCATCGGCCCACAGAATATTTCCGACGCCGAGTACGTATGCCTCCGGTCCGCTCCTCATTCCCGGTCGTCCTTAAAGTAGCGCCAGCCAGAGATCATTGTCGAAATCAAGCTTTGGCGAGAGAAGATATCCTCTCGGATCGCCGCGTAGATGTGAACGATAGAGAATATGACAATGACCCACATGAACAGATGATGCCACGTGTGAACGGCGAATGAATTGTCGCCGAACAAGCCGAACACCCACCCAAATGCGCCGTACCACCAGGTCCCCATGCCCTGGCCCTCCGCATACAGCGCGAATCCTGTGAGTATCTGGAGCGTCAGCGGCAGGACAAGAAGGAAAAACATGGCCAGCTGGGCGAGCGGGTTATGCCCAATGTACTTCTTCGGCGTTTTTTCTATGAAGCCGTACCATTTGATCTCGTGAGCGATCTCGCCCCACCACTTTGCGCTCCAGAAGGGGGGAAGGAAGATTTGACGAGAGTGACCATTCCCAACGAACGCCCAGTAAATCCGGAGCAGGAAGAAAACGGCGAGTGCTTGCCCTGCGGCGAAATGCACGAATCGGATGTTTCCAAACAAGAAGCTGTTCGAGGCCTCTCCGGGAACGCTTGGGGGCGGAGACCCAATCAAGTAACCGGTCACGCACAGTACAAGAATGCATAACGCGTTCACCCAGTGCCACAGCCGGACGGGCGATTCGTAGACGTATATCTTCTCCGCCGCTGATGGCTTTTCCGTCGACTCCTCGACGACCCGATCAAAGAAGCCCTTGTTCCGCCTCTGTATCGCCGTTTTGGCGGGTATTGGCGCTTGGCTGGCCGTGTCGGACATATTCACACGCCTCCCTAGCGGACTTTAATCTGCGACAGTTCTTCGCCGTCCTCGCTCATGATGTGGGTCGAGCAGGCGAGGCAGGGGTCGAAGGAATGAACCGTGCGTAGAATTTCAACGGGCTTCTCGGGATCGGCGACAGGCGTATTCATCAGCGCCGCTTCATAAGCGCCGATGTTGCCGTCAGTGTCGCGCGGTCCGGCGTTCCATGTCGTCGGAACCACACACTGATAATTATCGATCTTGCCGTCTTCTATGCGGATCCAGTGTCCAAGGGCGCCCCGTGGCGCTTCCGTGAAGCCAACGCCCTTACAGGATTTGGGCCAGGACTCTGGCTCCCACTTACCTACATTCGCTGTTGCGGTGTCGCCTCCGCGCACATTGGCCAACAGCTTGTCGTAGAAGTACCGCATTTTATGAGCGGCCCACTGACATTCCAAGCCGCGTGCGGCTGTTCGGCCGAGGGTGCTGAAAAGCGCTGGGAGCGGCAGGTCCAGCTGGCGCAATGCGGCGTCCGCTGGCTCTTTGAATGCTGGGTTCCCTTGCGCGTAGCCGATAATGTAGCGGGCCAGGGGCCCCACCTCCATTGCGTTGCCTTTCCAGCGTGGACTCTTGATCCAAGAGTACTTGGCGTTCTCGTCCAACGCTTCGATCCGAGTCTTCTCCCCCTTCGCCTTGGGGCCGAGCTCGAAGTTTGGTTCGGTGACGCCGTCCCAGGGATGTAGGCCGATGGTTTCGTCGTCGTAGCTGTACCAGGAATGGGCGACTTGCTCTTGAATCTCTTCCGGATCCCGAAGATCGACATTGTGGATGTCGGATAAGTCGCCGCCTACGATGGCGCCACGCGGGAGCATCAGATTGTCGGCCCCGTAATCGTTGGCGTGATCGGGTATATCGCCGTAGCTGAGAACGCTCTGCGAGGACAAACCGCCGCCGTGGGTCCATTCTTTGTAGAACGAGGCGATGGCGAGCAAATCTGGAATATAGACTTGTTCCGTAAAAGTGATGGTTTGATCAATTATTTGGCTGACCATGTTCAGCCGTTCCATACCGACAACGCCGCTTGAGGCGCCCACGCCATCAATGTTGATCGGGCAGGGCACGCCGCCTACAAGCCAATTTGGATGCGGATTTTTTCCGCCGAAAACCGTATGGATCTTCTTGATTTCTTTCTGGAAATCGAGCGCTTCGAGATAGTGGGCCACCGCCATTAAATTGGCTTCAGGCGGCAGCTTATAGGCGGGATGACCCCAATACGCATTTCGGAAGAGACCAAGCTGACCGCTTTCTACAAATCGCTTCAGCTTCGCTTGAAGGTCTCTGTAGTACCCTGGCGATGAAAGCGGCCAAGGGGATATGGATTGCGCCAGCGCCGAGGTCGCCTTTGGATCGGCTGATAGCGAGGAGACGACATCGACCCAATCCAGCGCATGCAGATGATAAAAATGGACGATGTGATCGTGGCACTGCAGGGCGAGCTGCATAATGTTTCGGATGCTGTTTGCATTTTCTGGAATGGAGATATCCAGCGCATCCTCCACAGCGCGAACAGAGGTGAGAGCGTGCGTGCCTGTGCAGACTCCGCATATCCTCTGCGTGAAGGCCCAAGCGTCGCGCGGATCGCGCCCTTTTAAGATCACTTCGAGGCCGCGCCACATCGTTCCCGTTGACACCGCGTTGCGGATGACGTTTTCGTCGTCCACATTCACTTCAAGCCGCAAGTGCCCTTCAATACGCGTGACGGGATCGACAACGACGCGTTTGCCGCTGTCGTCGAGGGTGAAGCCATTCGGAGTTTTGAACGCCATGACGAAATCTCCTCTCTAGGCCTTATCGCCGGGCTGTTGTTCGGGTGCGGAAGGCGGCGTTTTGCTGGCGCTTTCGCGGGCCCGCTTTAAAGCTGAGAGGCCCGCATGGGCTGCGACCGCGCCGCCAACGATGGTCGCCGCGCCGATGCCGATCTGGTCTGCATTCGCTTCAGCCCCCAACGGCGTGTTGACGGTGGCGAGACGGTCGTAGAACGGACCATTGTCCCAGAACTCTTCTTCGGAGCAGCCGATGCAGCCGTGTCCGGATTGGATTGGGAAAGACACGCCGCCATTCCAACGGATCGTTGAGCATGCATTGTAAGTCGTGGGGCCGCGGCATCCCATTTTGTACAGGCAGTAGCCTTTGCGAGAGCCCTCGTCGTCCCAAGTTTCCGCAAACTGACCGGCGTCAAAATGCGGCCGGCGGTAGCACTTGTCGTGGATGCGCTGTCCATAGAACATGTTGGGCCGGCCCAGCCGATCAAGCGGCGGGACGCGGTCGAACGTCAGCATATAGGTAATGACGCCTGTCATCACCTCAGCGATCGGCGGGCATCCTGGCACTTTTATGATCGGCTTGTTACGGATCACTTTGTGGATAGGCGTCGCTTGCGTCGGGTTCGGTTTCGCAGCTTGAACGCAGCCGTTTGACGCGCAAGAACCCCAAGCGATGACCGCCTTCGCGCCTTCGGCCATGTATTGCAGCTCTTCTAGGAAGGGCTTGCCGCCGATAATGCAATACATGCCGTCTTCATTAAGCGGAGGATTGCCCTCGACGGCGAGAATATAGTTTCCATCATGCTCATCGCGGATGTCATGAAGGATTTCTTCCGCCTGATATCCTGCGGCGGCCATGAGGACATGGCTGTAATCCAGGGAAAGCATCGATAGGACGACATCGGAGACCAGCGGGTGGCCGGAGCGAATGAAGCTCTCAGAACAGCATGTGCATTCAAGCCCGTTGAGCCATACCACTGGCGTGCGGGGCTTGGTCTCCATTGCATTGGCGATCTGCGGCGTCATCGCTGGGGAGAGCCCTAAGGACGTCGCTGTCAGTGAGCAGAACTTGAGAAAGGAGCGGCGACTAACGCCCTGGCGCCGGATGAGATCGTAAAACGTTTCCGCCATTCGGTTCGCTTCCTCTTATTCATCAGAGCCCAGAATGGCTCCAGCCAAGGCTCCAGACGCCCCTTATCAGCGGCAAGCCGTCAGCACCCAATATGTTGCGGTGCGGCATACGCTGGCGCTGCTTTATGTGTGGATGCGGCGCTTGAGGGAGTATCTGGGCTGCTCCCGATGGGGATTTGACACAGGTCAAAAACGCCAAAAAAAGGCGACCTAGGATGTTTGAATTGGCGAAATCGGCTGTATCGTGCTGCGCGAGGCCCATGGCGAAAATGAGCTTTGAATGGCTCTGCGACGGAGTTGAAGTCGAACGCATGAGGGCCCGGTAATGAGCGGGCAGATCCCGTGCTAGGAGGTTGAGATGAACAGGTTCTTGCTTTTGTTGACGCTTGCCGTCTTGCCTGTGAGCGCGCTCGCGCACCCCGGCCATGTGCATATCGTGCCGCATGACAAGCCGCAGGCGGGCATAGATCCGGCGGGTATGGCCCTTGCGACCTTGATTATAGGCGTTGTCGCGTTGGCCTTGTTCGTTCGATCACGAAACGCTGGACCACGCGACGACAAGGACAACTGAAGCGCCGGTGGGGTGCGGACCACTCACCCAGTTGGTCCGCCTTAAGGGCGTACAGAGCGTCAACGCGCGGTTGCGGGCTGGGCTAGAGCGAATTGCAGGACAAGTAGCTCACCGGTTTGGCGCCCGCAATTCGCGCAAACAAAGACCTAGAGCCGATTGCGGCCTTCGAACTAAATCCTATCAGACCCAAACGGTTCTAGAAGAACGCCTGAAGACCCGTCTGTGCGCGGCCCAGTATAAGAGCGTGGATATCGTGCGTGCCCTCGTAGGTGTTCACTGTTTCGAGGTTCACTGCGTGACGGAGCACGTGGTACTCTTCCGCAATACCGTTCCCACCATGAATATCTCTCGCCTCCCGGGCGATGGCGAGAGCTTTGCCGCAATTGTTCCGTTTCAGCATTGAGATGGCCTCTGGAACGTATGCGCCGGTGTCGAGAAGCCGGCCGAGCCTGAGCGAGCCGGCCAGTCCCAATGCGATCTCCGTCTGCATATCCGCGAGTTTTTTCTGGACGAGCTGCGTGCCAGCGATCGGTTTTTGAAACACCTTGCGCTCTAACGCGTAGTCTCGAGACGCTTTCCAACAAAACTCGGCGGCGCCCATCGCGCCCCAGGAGATGCCGTAACGCGCTTTATTCAGACAGGAAAACGGACCTCTTAGGCCTTTCACATTCGGCAGAATGGCGTCATCCGGAACAAAGGCGTCGATAAGCGAAATCGATCCTGTGATTGACGCCCTAAGACTTAGCTTGCCCTCAATTTTTGGGCAGTCAAAGCCGTCTACACCCCGCTCGACGATGAAACCGCGAATGTCGCCGTCCAACTTCGCCCAAACAACGGCGAGATTGCTGACCGGCGCGTTGCTGATCCACATTTTGGATCCGTTGAGAATGTATCCGCCATCCACTTTTTTGGCGTTGGTCCGCATCGCGCCGGGATCGGATCCGCCGTCAGGCTCGCTCAGTCCAAAGCAGCCAATCCACTCGCCAGACGCCAACTTCGGCAGGTACTTCTTCCGTTGATCCTCAGAGCCAAAGGCTTCAATCGGGTACATAACCAGGGAGGACTGAACGCTCATAGCGGATCGATATCCGGAGTCGACCGCCTCTACTTCTCGTGCGATCAACCCATAGCAGACATGGTTCAGTCCCGCTCCGCCATATTCTTCAGCGACCATGGCGCCAAGCAAGCCGAGCTCTCCCATCTCGGCCATGATCTCCGTATCGAAGCGCTCGTTGCGGTTGGCTTCGATGACCCGCGGCATCAGTTTGTCTTGGCAGTAATCGCGCGCGGTGCGTGCGACCATACGCTCTTCGTCATTCAGTTCGTGCTCAAGATGTAACGGGTCGCCCCACGAAAATGTGAGTGGAGCGTCTGTCGTCCCAGCGCCAAATCCGTCCATTGATAATTCCGCCTCAGCTTATTTGGGGTGTACCCGTTTCTTCTCATCGTTGATCGGTTTGTGAGCGCGCCGCGATCTCTCCAATCAATCAGCGACGACTGCTGTCGTTTCGATCTCAATCATCGCCTCGCGCTCGACCAAACCTGATACGCCGATCACAGCCATCGCCGGGTAAACGCGCCCGATGCGCCGCTTCCAGATCGCGCTAACGTCGGCCAACGCATTTCGGTAAGCGTCAAGATCCGTCAGATACCAAGTCATGCGAACAATGTTCTCAGGCCCTGCGTCTCCAGCTTCTAGAACCGCTATCGTGTTCGCGAGCGTCTGGTCCAATTGCCCGACAAACGTTTCGGGAAAGCGTCCCTCCGTATCCCAGCCTATCTGGCCCGCGACAAAGATAGTCCGACCGATAGCCTCTATACCGTTGGCGTATCCGCTCGGTCTCGGCCAGCCCTCAGGCAACAACGTTCGCATAATTCAAAACCAATCCCTCGAAGTTTGCAGGGCGCGATCAGATCGTTGCTCGAAAACAATTTTAGGCTTAAAATAATTTTTTTGCAACGCTCTCAAGGTCATCATGTGGAAGCCTCCCGAAAAGATTGAGTTTAGACCACAGGCTGGCGCTCGGCCAACGGTTGAAGAAGCAGGCGATTCGTTACTATTTCGACCAATTCAACATAAAGCTCTGAGTCTCGCCGGCCGCACGTGGGTGCCCGCCATGGTGCCATGGCGCGCCAACGAGGACGGCGCGGTGAATGAGGACGTCATCGCGTGGTACGCACGATTTGCGCAGGGGCGTCCAGCTGCCATCGTCGCCGAAGCCACGGGCATCAGAGATGTGCCCTCAGGGCCGCTGCTGCGGATCGGCCATGAGCGCTTCATCCCGGGATTAAAGCGACTAACGGAGGCTGTACGGCGCGCCGCCGAGGGCGAGACGCGCTTTTTTATCCAGTTGATCGACTTCCTAGCGATCCGGCGGCGCCCGAAACCGGAGACGTTCTTCGAGCGGTACTTGCAAATGACGCCCCGTCATCGGGATGCGCTGGGCCTACCAGAGGCGCCTGAGGCTGACGTGCGGGCCGCGCTGGCGGCGCTGCCTGACGACGCGATGCGCGAGGTGTTGACGGACCGGGAGTACGAGGCGCTCACCATGGGCCACCGCGAGCGGGTGACGGACACGCACTTGCCCCACATCGCGGATCTGCCGGAGCGGCTTCCCGGCCTCTTTGCTGATGCGGCGGAACGGGCGCAGCTTGCCGGGTTTGACGGCGTGGAGCTCCATTTCGCGCACGCCTACACGATGGCGTCGTTTCTATCGGCGCTCAACACGCGAACGGATGGGTACGGCGGCTCTCGGGAGAACCGCGTTCGCCTGGCGCTCGAGGTGATCGCAGCCGTGCGCAAGCGCGTCGGCGCGGACTACGTGGTCGGCGCTCGATACCTGTCGGAAGACTGTATCGACGGCGGTATGACCAACGATGACGCGTGCGCATTTGGCGTCGATTTCGCGGCGGCTGGCCTCGACGTTATATCGCTGTCTCGCGGCGGCAAATTCGAGGACGCGCAGCAACCAAAAGTCGGTTGGGCCGCTTATCCCTATACAGGGCCAAGCGGCTATGAGTGCATGCCGCAGCACCTTTCCGACAGTTTCGGCCCTTTTGGTAGAAACGCGGCGCCAACGAAGCGGGTGCGGGCAGCGATACGCACCGCAGGTTTCGAGACGCCGGTCGTGGTGACGGGGGGCGTGCATAATTTCGAGCAGGCTGAACAGCTCTTGTCCGATGGCGCCGGAGATATTGTCGGCGCCGCGCGGCAAAGCTTGGCGGACCCCGATTGGTTCCTCAAAACCAGGCGAGGGCAGAGCGACCAGGTGAGATTATGTGAGTATACAAACTACTGTGAAGGGCTCGACCAAAAGCACAAGCAAGTGACCTGCAAGCTGTGGGATCGGGTCGACGTAGATGGGGCGACAGCGCGCAAAGCTCTAGACGGTAAGCGGCGCCTAGAAGCGCCGCCTTGGCGCCCAGAATAACGGTGTCGCCCTTTACAACGCCGCAAGTGTTTGCCGTGCGATGATCATCTTTTGAACCTCCGACGCGCCTTCATAGATGCGGAGCGCCCGGATTTCGCGATAAAGCGATTCAGCGATGTTGCCCGTCCGCACGCCCAATCCGCCAAAGATCTGTACGGCGGCGTCGATGGTCTTCTGGGCGGCTTCGGTCGCATAGAGCTTCGCCATCGCCGCTTCCCGCGTAACGCGGTTCTGCCCTTTGTCTTTCGTCCATGCGGCGCGATAAATGAGAAGCGCTGACGCGTCGATGTCGAGCGCCATGTCCGCGATGTGCCCCTGCACCATCTGCAAATCAAAAAGCGGCGCGCCCTGCACGTGCCGGGTCTTCACGCGCGACAACGCTTCATCCATCGCGCGCCGGGCAAAGCCCAGGGCTGCGGCCGCCACGGT
>JBCDJH010000061.1:0-8771 GCA_038747965.1 Pseudomonadota bacterium | reverse complement strand
TCTATCAACGCCTCGATCACCCCTTCTGTGGCGCGCAACGCTCCGCAGACAGAAGGCGTCGCCGGGGCGGCGGACGGAACGCTGAGCTCAACTTCCCGCCGCGCATCCTCAGCGCCAGGCCGCCGGGTTAGCAGAACGAGCCGAACATCGCCGGTCGCCAGCGGTGGTGTGTCTCCGTTCATTGCAACCACCATCGCGTCGAGACGGCGGCGCACACGGGCGACCGCATCCGCGTTATCGACGAAGACCCGCAAGGACGCGCGTTTCGTCTGACAGGCTTCCTCCAAGTCACGGACGCCCTCGCATGTCAGCCTGACGTCTCCATCGCGCTCCTCCGCCGCAGCCTGCGCCAACAGCAAGCGGCCCGGCGCCAATAGCTCTCCCGACGACGCAAGAAGCTCTGAGAACGCCATGATCTCGAACTCGCCCGATCCATCGGATGCTTCGATCCATGCGAAGGGCCGACCGGATTTGGAGCGTCGACGTCGCACGGAGCGCACAACACAGGCGATTTGGCCGGCGGCCCGTCCCCCTTCGGCCCTGGCGCGCAGCTCCGAAACTGAGAGCACCCCCATCTCCTCCAGCGCGCCTTTGAAGTCGTCCAAAGGATGCCCGGAAAAATAAAAGCCGAGGGCGCCGCGCTCTTCATCCAAGCGCTCAAGCGGCGTCCACTCCTCCACATCGGCAAGGCGCGGCGGCTCCATCTCTTCGCCGGCCTCCCCAAAAAGGTTTACTTGAGCGCTGCGCCGTTCCTCAGCGGAGGCTTGTGAAAAGGCCACCAGACGATCTGCTGAGGCGGCGACCTGCGCCCGGGGCACGCCGAACCGGTCAAAAGCGCCGGCCCTCGCAAGGTTCTCAAACGCCTTCTTATTCATGTGGCGGGGATCGATCCGCCGCGCGAAGTCGAAGAGATCGGCGAACGCGCCTCCCTCCTCCCGCTCGCGAACAATCTCGGCCATCGCTTGCTCGCCGACATTCTTGACAGCGCCAAGCGCGTACAGGATTTCGCCGTCTTGAACGGAGAAGCCGGCTGCGCTTCGCGTCAGATCCGGACTGCGAACGGCCACGTCGATGCGACGCGCTTCGTCGACAAACAACGACAACTTGTCCGTGTTGGTTTGATCAAGCGCCATGGACGCAGCTAGGAATTCAGCTGGATAATTCGCCTTCAAATAAGCTGTTTGATACGCGATGAAGGCGTAAGCTGCGGCGTGGCTCTTGTTAAAGCCGTAGCCGGCGAACTTGGCGACGAGTTCAAAAATGCCGTCCGCCTTCGCAGCGTCAACGCCGTTCTCCTTCGCCCCATCCAGAAACCGGACTTTCTGTTTGTCCATCTCCGCTTTTTGTTTCTTGCCCATGGCGCGGCGGAGCAAATCCGCCTCGCCGAGACTATAGCCGGACAGGATCTGGGCGATTTGCATCACCTGTTCTTGGTAGATGATGACGCCGTAGGTCTCCTTCAGAACCGGTTCCAGCAACGGGTGGAGATAGTCGGGCTCCTGCTCCCCGGATTTGCACGCGATGTATGTCGGAATGTTCTCCATCGGCCCCGGCCGATAGAGCGAAACGAGGGCGATGATGTCCTCCAGAGAATCCGGCTTCATCGACTTCAGAACCGCCCGCATGCCCGCGCTTTCCAACTGGAACACGCCGGTCGAGGCGCCCTCGCCGAGCATTTTAAAGGTCGGCGCGTCATCAAGAGGCAGCGCCGCCACGTCGATCGCGGCGCCCCGCTCCCGAAGGAACTCGACCGCCCGCTGAAGAACCGTCAGCGTCTTCAAGCCGAGAAAATCGAACTTCACGAGGCCCGCGGGTTCGACCCATTTCATGTTGAATTGGGTCGCAGGCATCTCCGAGCGGGGATCGCGATAAAGCGGCACCAACTCCTCAAGCGGCCGATCGCCAATAACGACGCCGGCGGCGTGGGTGGACGCGTGCCGATAAAGCCCTTCAAGCTTGAGCGATTTGTCGAGAAGATCGGCGACTTCCGGCTTGTCGTCGCGCTCCTCTTGAAGGCGCGCCTCGCTGTCGATGGCCTCGGCCAACGTGACCGGGTTCGCGGGATTGTTCGGAACCATCTTGCAGAGCGCATCGACCTGGCCATAGGGCATGCTCAGCACCCGGCCGACATCCCGAAGGACGGCCCGCGCTTGCAGCTTTCCGAAGGTGATGATCTGCGCGACCCGGTCCGCGCCGTAGCGCTCCTGCACATAGCCGATCACCTCGTCCCGGCGATCCTGGCAGAAGTCGATATCGAAGTCGGGCATGGACACCCGCTCCGGATTGAGGAAACGCTCAAACAGCAGCCCAAATCGCAAGGGATCGAGATCTGTAATGGTGAGGGACCAAGCCACCAACGAGCCCGCGCCCGATCCGCGACCCGGCCCCACGGGCACCTCATGGGTTTTCGCCCATTTAATAAAGTCAGACACAATCAAGAAGTAGCCGGGGAACCCCATTTTATTGATGATCCCAAGTTCCCGATCGAGGCGCGCCCAGTAAGCCTCTTCTTTATCCGCAAGGGGATGTTTTTCGAGCCGAC
Organism: Pseudomonadota bacterium; assembly: GCA_038747965.1. GTDB lineage: Bacteria > Pseudomonadota > Alphaproteobacteria > Caulobacterales > Parvularculaceae > JBCDJH01. The sequence goes on along the minus strand of JBCDJH010000061.1, from coordinate 6,229 downwards.
TCTTTAAGCCTTCGCGCGCTTGCCGGGCGAGCTCCTCCGCTTCGGCCGCCGCGCCGTCATCGGCGTTGTGTGCGTCATCGTTCGCCGTAAAGCGTGGCAGGATCGGCGGGTGCTGGCGGGGGCGAACCGCGCAGCGCTGAGCAGCTTCGAACGCATTGTCGATCGCCTCGGGAAGATCGGCGAACAGCGCTGTCATCGCCTGCGCAGGCTTGAACCAATGCTCCGGCGTCAGACGCCGACGCTCCACTTCGGAGACATATGCGCCCTCCGCAATACATAAGAGCGCGTCATGCGCCTCGAACATCTCAGGCCCTGCGAAATAGGGCTCGTTGGTGGCGATGAGCGGCAAACCTTGTCGGTAAGCGATGTCGACAAGGCCAGGCTCACGCCGACGCTCGTCCGCTAAGCCGTGACGCTGCAGCTCAACATAGAGGCGGTCGCCAAATACCGAGGCGAGGCGCGCGCCAAGGGCGAACGCATCGTCGTCCCGTCCGTCTTCCAGCAGCCTGTCGAGCGGTCCGTCCGGCCCGCCCGTGAGGCACAACAGGCCCTCCCCCGCCGCTTCGATTTCAGAAAGCGCAATGCTCGGCCCCATTTCGCTCGCCGGGGCCAGGAACGCGCGGGAGGCGATACGCATCAATCCCGCATACCCTTCCGCGTTTTGCGCGACGAGTACGATCGAGGGTCCAGCGCGCCCTTTGCGCGCGGCGACGCCAATTTCCTCCGCACTTAAACAAAGCTGGGCCCCGACGATGGGCTGGACGCCCGCCGCCGTCATCTTTTCAGAGAACTCAAGCGCGCCGAATAGATTGTTTGTATCGGCGACTGACACCGCTGGCATGCCGTCTTCCTGGCAGAGCCTGGCGAGATCGCCGATCGACAACGCGCCTTCAAGCAGCGAATAGGCCGAATGCGCATGAAAATGAACAAATGGGCGGGCGGCGAGCGTGCTGGCGGTCGAGGGCATGGGTGAAGCGCTCCTTCACAGGCCGAGGCGTTGGACTAGGCGCCGCCTCTCATTAAAGCCGTTTGCGCCTGATATGGCTCAGTTTCGCAGCCGCAAACGGCTCTAAGTCTTTGCTTACGCGAATTGCGGAGGCGAAACCGGCGAGCCAATACTGCTGCAATTCGCCTTAGGTCGAGGCCAGAAGCCCGATCCCGACATAAACCGCGGCGAACGTGGCCACCATGCTGGCGAGACTCGCCAAGTCTTTCACCCTTTGAAGGGCGTCGGCGCTCAGACAAACAGCAAGCGCTTGAGACCGTGCAGATGAGGGCGGAATGCGAGAGGTCATAGGGCGTCTCCTTGTTCGATCTTTGTTCTATATTCCTCTTTTGTTCTCCTCCGTCAAGCGCTTCATGGCGAGCGCGTTAGATTTGGATGAGGCTGCGTCCCTCGATGGCCAGCGTGCGGTCCATCTTCGCCGCGAGATTGCGGTCATGGGTGGCGATAAGGGCCGCCGCCCCTTCCTCGCGGACGGCTTCAAGAAACGCTTCGAACACGGCGCCGGAGGTCGCGGGATCGAGGTTCCCGGTCGGCTCGTCCGCCAGCAGCAATTGCGGGCGATTGGCGAACGCCCGCGCGATGGCGACCCGTTGTTGCTCGCCGCCGGAGAGCTCTGAGGGCTGGTGCGTTGCGCGTTCGGCGAGACCGAGCCGCCCAAGCAGCTCATGGGCGCGCTTCAGCGCCGCGCCGCGCCGCGCGCCCGCGATCAGCCCCGGCAGCGCTACGTTCATCTCAGCGGAGAATTCAGGGAGCAGATGGTGGGCCTGGTAGACGAAGCCCACGACGTCCCGGCGAATGCGGGTGCGCACGGCGTCGCTCGCTTTGGAGCAATCGCGCCCGGCGATCCAAACGTCCCCTTCCGTCGGTCGCTCCAACAAGCCGGCGATGTGGAGCAGCGAAGATTTTCCGGACCCGGAGGGGCCGACAAGCCCCACGATCTCGCCGGAAGCGATCTGCAAATTGACGCCGGAGAGAATAGAGAGGCGGGTCGCGCCTTTGCCGAACGCGCGCGATACGCCCGAGAGCGCCAGCGTCGTTTGGGCCGCTTGTCGCGCGTCGTCACTCATAGCGCAGCGCCTCCACCGGATCGAGCCGCGAGGCCCGCCAGCTCGGATAGAGCGTTGCGGCGAACGACATAAAGAGCGACCAACCCGCCACCGCCAACACCTCGCCCGCCTGCATCTCCGCTGGAATATTTGAGAGGAAGTAGATGTCTGGATTGAACAGGATGAGCCCGAAGAAATCCGACAGCGCGCGCTCGATGGCGGCGATGTTCCAGCAGAAGACGGCGCCAAGCGCCACGCCGGCCAAAGTGCCAAGGCCGCCGATGAGCGCGCCGGAGAGAAAGAACACCCGCATCACGGCGCCTTGCGTTGCGCCCATGGTGCGCAGGATGGCGATGTCGCTGCGTTTGTCCTTCACCAACATGATGAGGCCGGTGACGATGTTCATGGCCGCGACCGCGACGATGAGCGACAAGATCAGACGCATCACGTTCCGCTCAATGCTAAGCGCGTCGAAGTAGCTGCCGTTCACTTGCCGCCAATCGACGAGAAGCGCGGGCTCCGCCGCGGCCGATGCGACGCGGTCCCGGTACTGGCCGATCCGGTCAGGCTCATCGACCATGACTTCGATGCGCGACACCTTCTCGCCTGCGTTGAAGTAGAGCTGCGCTTGGCGAAGCGGCATGAAGATAAAAACCTGGTCGTACTCGGAGACGCCCACGGAGAAGACGACCCCGACCACATAGGTCTTCACCCGAGGCGTCGCGCCGAAGGGCGTGCGGGCGCCGTTTGGGCTGATGAGGGTGATGGGATCGCCGGGCTCCAAACCCAGCTGCGCCGCCAACCGCGCGCCGATCGCCACCTCGTCGCCGCCGTTGCGGCCGACGCCAAACCCAGAGAGATCGCCGCGCCGCACATTGTCGGACACGATCGATAGGCTCGCCAGATCCCCAGGGCGAACGCCGCGCACCTGGGCGCCCGACACAATGTCGTTGGCGGACACCATCACCTGCCCCTCAAGCAAAGGGGCGGCGCGCGTAACGAACGGCAGCGCCGTAAGGCGCGCGGCGACGCCGTCTTGATCCTCAAACCCCTCTTCGTTTTGCAGGAATACGTGCCCGTTCAGGCTCAGCAGAAGGCCCAGAAGCTCTGTCCGGAAGCCCTGCATCACCGACATAACAATAATGAGAGTCGCCACCGCCAACATGATGCCGAGGAAGGCGATGATGGAAATCAGCGAAACCCCGGCGCCCGATCGCGTCGCCGCGAGATAACGGCGCGCAAGCAGCCACTCGAAGGCGGAGAACGGCGCAGTTGTTGAAGTTGACATAAATCGTCCCAAGGAGCCCCGCCTGAGCCATAGCTTATCCCGCGCTGCGGGGCCAACGTCTAGCGAGCGGCGCCACTGCGTTCATGCGGAGGATTACAGCCGCGAGACTTGGGCGAACGGCCCCGATTGGGTAAGTTCCCCACTATCGTCAAATCTGCGCGCCGCCGAATGGATATAATGGGCGGCGCACCGTGCGAGGGGGCGCGCCATGTGGCGAAAACGCAAGAAGGTTGACCCTTCCTTTTTGTTCGCGGAAACCGTGCATCCGCTGTTTGGCGAAGAGCAGCCGGTGCGGCCGATTCCCCGCAACCGCCGTCGTCCGGCCCCGCCGCCGCCTGAGCCTGAGGTGGCGGAAGAGGAAAACGACGTCCCTCCTCCGCCAGCGGCTCCAGAGCCTGAAGAAGACGCGCCGCCGCCGTGGGATCCACACAAGCCCGATTGGGATGAAGACGAGGACGTCGAGGATGAGCCCTCGCCTCTTGATGGACGGCGCGAGCCCACCGTGGAGGAAGAACCTCCCTACGACTCCCGCGAGGCTGAGCCGGAAGAAGGCCCAGCGGACGCGCCCGAGCCGCGGCCGGATGTTGAGGCCGAGGCTGAGCCCCCCGCCCCCGCGCCAAGGGCTCCAGACCCTCAGCCTGCGCCGGCTCCTGTGCCCTCCCGTCCTGTCAGCGACATTATCGAAGAGAAGAAAAAGACGCGACAGCGCCTGATTCGCTCCGCTTACGACTATTTGCGGGAGATCCACCGGGAGATCGATTGGACGAAATTCCGGGGCATGCAGAAGCCGCAGTTGGGCGTCAGCGACACGGAGGTCTGGTCAACGGCGAAGGTGGGGTCTGACAAAGAGGTCACCTTCTTCCGTGTGGGCACCTATGAGGGCGCTTATCTCCTGAAGCGGACGGCGCTCGGTCTCGTGATGATGCGCTACCGGACAATCGACGGTCTCGGACAGCGAATTATTGAAGATCTCAACGCCGTCGACGCGTTTTAAGCCCCGGAGCGGAGACCCCCGATAGACCCTTAAGCGGGGGCTAGAATGCGCGCGAGCGCGTCTTCCGCCGACACCTCGTGCTTTTCGCCCGTGGCCCGGCGCTTCAGCTCGACCTTGCCGTCTTTAGCGCCGCGCGGGCCGATGACGGCTTGCCAGGGCAACCCGATGAGATCCATCCGCGCGAACTTCTCTCCGGCCCTGGCGGGCGTGTCGTCGTAGAGCGCATCAACGCCCGCCGCGCCCAACGCCGCGTAGAGCGCTTCGCAGGCCCCGTCGACGGCCGCTTCGCCGGGCTTGAGATTTAAGACGCCGACGGAGAACGGCGCTACGGGGTCCGGCCAGATAACGCCGGCTTCGTCGTGGCTCGCCTCAATGATGGCGCCCACCAGCCGCGAGACGCCGATCCCGTAGGAGCCCATGACGACGGGGAACGTCTCGCCGTCCGGCCCCGCGACAAGCGCGCCCATGGGTTTTGAGTACTTGTCGCCGAAATAGAAGATATGGCCGACTTCAATGCCCCGGGCGGAGACGCGCGCTTCCTCCGGGACGTTTGCGGCGAAGGCGGCCTCGTCATGCATTTCCTCGGTAGCCGCATAGGGGGCGGTGAACGCGTCGACGGCGGCCTGCAGGTCTGCGTCTGAGGCGACATCGCCTTCAGGCGGCGCCATGGCGAGGAGCGCGCGGTCGCAAAAAACCTGGCTTTCGCCTGTCTCCGCCAAAACAATGAACTCATGGCTGAGGTCGCCGCCGATGGGGCCCGTATCGGCCTTCATGGGAATCGCCGTCAGCCCCATGCGCGCGAAGGTGCGCAAATAGGCGATGAACATCAGATTGTAAGAGCGCCGCGCCGCCTCGGGCGTCGCATCAAAGGAGTAGGCGTCCTTCATAAGGAATTCGCGGCCGCGCATAACGCCGAAGCGGGGCCGAATCTCGTCTCGAAACTTCCACTGAATATGATAGAGGATCTTCGGTAAGTCTTTGTAGGAACGAACGCCGGCGCGGAAAATCTCGGTGATCAGCTCCTCGTTCGTGGGGCCGTAGAGCATGTCCCGCCCGTGCCGGTCGACGATGCGCAGCATTTCCTTGCCGTAATCCTCATACCGGCCGCTTTCCCGCCACAGATCTGCGGGCTGGATCGTCGGCATCAGCATTTCCGCTGCGCCCGCGCGGTCTTGCTCCTCCCGAACGATCGCCTCAATCTTTTTCAGGGTGCGGAAGCCGAGCGGCAGCCAGGAGTAGATGCCAGCCCCGGCCTGGCGCACCATCCCTGCGCGCAGCATCAACCTGTGAGAGGCGATTTGCGCCTCGCCCGGCGTTTCCTTCAGGACGGGCAAATAGTAACGGGAAAGATGATAGAAGAATAAAGTGCTGATTCTGGGAGCATCTATCCGAACAACTTGTTACTCTTCTCGAGCTCCTTTCTCCTTCATTCTGGCCCTTCCCAGTGCAGGAGCATCGGATTTAGTACTGTGACCGCCTCAAACTAATGCTATAGTTTGCATGTCCTTACTGAATGACCCTACGATAGAGGGGTCTAAAGAGTTTATACATCAGAGTATTTGTTGGCTGCACAAGGTTCATCAAAGTGGCTATTAAAGAAATGTGGCTCGGCTATCATGAGAGAGATGGTACGCATACCTGGCTTGTTGTGCTGGAAGTTCCGCTCTCTTTAGTTGCCAGTTGGTGCAATGCAACGCTGCACTCTTCATCTTCAAAATACAGGACAAAAGCGGTGGCGAGGTGCAACACGGCAAACCATGTGAGAAATATAACTTGTAGACGGGACAGTCCCAAAAATGTTCCTCTGCTCTTACTGCTATTCGTAGTACCTTGCCCTGAGATGCCATCTCAAGTTAACTCGTAAGCTCGTGTTCAGATAAGATATGGTGTCAAAT
>JBCDJH010000060.1:0-8808 GCA_038747965.1 Pseudomonadota bacterium | reverse complement strand
AGAAGCCCGAGCGAGCCGAGGAAGGCTTGGTGCGCGTCAACGCCCGATTCAAGCGCCATCTTCGCGGAGCCGATGTTGGACGACTGCATGAAAATCTCGGCGACCGTCAGCACCCGTTGTTCCGCGTGGAAGTCGCGAATGGTGCGCCCGGAAAGCCGCAGCGGCTTGCGGGCGTCGTAGGTGTCCGTCAGCTTCACGCCGCCGCTATCAAGCGCCATGGCGACGGTGAACGCTTTGAAGGCCGAACCCAATTCGAAGCTGTCCAACGTCGCCCGGTTCCGGCGATGGTCCGCATCCGCCGCCCCGTAGCGATTGGGGTCGAAGGTCGGCAGATTGGCGAGGGCCACCACCTCCGACGTATCGACATCCAGGACGACGCCCCACGCCGCCTTGGCGGAGAAACGCTCCAGCCCCGCCGCCAACTCCTCTTCAAGCGCTTGCTGCGCGCCGAGATCCATGGCGAGGGCGACGCCGTCTGACGCGGACGGCGCAGCGCCAGCGCTATCCAGCCATTTCTCCATGCCCATTACGCCTCGCCCGTCGACATCGACATGGCCAAGGATATGGGCGCCAACCTTTCCTCGGGGATAAAGCCGCTTCACCCGCTGCGGAAACGTGACGCCGGGCAGACCGAGATCGAAGATCTCCGCCTGCTTAGCGGGGCCCACCTCCCGGGCGACGACCCGGTGTTTACCGGCCTTGAGCGCGGCCGCTAGCGCGGCTTCGTCCACATCGGGCAAATGGGCGGCGAGCGCCGCAGCCGTCTCGCCTGCGTCCCACACGTCGCGGCCTGAAGCCTCCACCGCCGTCACCGGCAGATTGACGGCGAGCAACGCGCCATTGCGGTCGAAAAACTCGCGCCGAGGCCCCGCCTCAACGGGCGGCGCTTCCGCAACCATGGGCGACGGGCCGGCCGCCGCGGTCTGCACCGCGCGCCAGACGGACACGTCCATAAGCCGGAGGGTGAGCGCCAGATACGCGCAAAGGAAAACCGCAGCCGTTAGGCCGATGCGCCACCGCCCGCTTTCGGCGGCGCGCTTCGCCGCGCCTTCGAGCTGACCTGAAATCGCAAAAGGCGCGCCGCCGCTTTCCCCGTCCGGGGCGTCCGGCGACGGCGTCTGCGGCGCGCCGCTCAGCAAACGGATCGATACGCCGTCGGCGGCCTTGGCGTGTTTGCGGAAGCGGATCATGGACGTTCGTTCTCACGCTTGCTTTTCCGAGCGAGCAATCGCGCGATCGGATCATCCGCCAAATCAGCCGAGGCGCTCGCAAGAACGATGCGTGGCGCCGGCGCGCGGGTTGGGGCCGCCTCTGGCGGGGCCGCGGCGATGGCCGGCACAGGCGCCGCATCAGCGGCGGGCTCGGAGGCTGGGTGGGGAGCCGTCTGGGTAGCCGTGTGGGCGGGCGGCGCGCCGGCTTGCACGCGTTTCACCGCCGTCGGCATGTCGGCGAGCTGATCGACGCGCGCCGCTTGCAGCCCCGTGTGGGCGGCGGCGAGACGGCGAAGCCGCTCGGGGTCCTCCAGATGGGCGAGTTCAGCGCGCAAGAGAACGATCCGGCGTTCCTCGCGGGCGATCTGGCGCTCAAGCCGCTTCAGCTCCGCCTCCGCCGACTTGGCCTCGATTTCGGTTTGATAACGAGCGACGGCGGCGACGGCGAACAGCCCCAGCGCAACAACCGCGATGATACGCATCATACGAACGACATCCTCTCTTCCAATCGGGAACTGATAACGGGACGGGGCGGCCAACCGCTGAGGTCGGCGCCCCTGTCAGCGCTGGAGACGCAAGGCGCCGCCGTGCGGATGGCGGCGCGCAACTTGGCCGAGCGCGCCCGGGGGTTTAAGTCCGCCTCCCCATCGCTCGGAGCCGTCGGCTTGCGTCGCAATAGCGTGAAGGTCGCCTCAGCGGCGGACGCCGTCTCCTCCGGCGGCGCATGCCGCGAACCGGTCGCGGCGCGGCCGGAGCGGTCCGCCAGAAAGCGCTTCACCAAACGGTCTTCCAAGGAATGAAAAGAGACGGCGACAAGCCGCCCGGCGGGCCGGAGCAGCCGCTCGGCCGCCTCCAAACCGCGAACAATCTCGCCAAGCTCGTCGTTCACAAAGATGCGGAGCGCCTGAAAGACGCGCGTCGCCGGATGGACGCGGGCGCCTTTACGGCCGCCAACAGCTTCGCTGACAATATCGGCGAGGCGCGCTGTCGTCACAATCGCCGCGTCCTTCCGGGCGGCGACAATGGCGGCCGCGACGGTTTTCGATTTTCGCTCTTCCCCGTACACGGAGAAAATTGATTGAAGCTCGGCGGCGTCCGCATGGGCGATGACGTCAGCCGCGCTCGCCCCCTCGCCGCCCATTCGCATGTCGAGAGGGCCGTCGCGAAGAAACGAGAAGCCGCGGCCCGCTTGATCGATCTGCATGGACGAGACCCCAAAATCGAACGCGACGCCGTCCACGGCTTCAACCTCTGCAGCGGCGAGCGCCTCTTCCATCCGGCTGAACCGCGTCTCAACAATCTGTAGCCGGCCAGCGTAGGCCCTGGCCCAGACGCGGCCGGCGCTCACCGCGCTCGCATCCCGGTCGAGCGCCCACACCCGACAATTGGCGGCGCCCAGAAAGGCGCGGGAGTAGCCGCCGCCGCCAAAGGTGGCGTCGACAATGACGCCGCCCGCGCTAGGGGCCAGCGCAGCCGTCGCCTCTTCCAGCAAGACCGGCGCATGGGCGGGGCGACTTGGCGCCTCTCCGTTCGGGCCGCCTGAGCCGTCAGGACCGTCTAACGATTGATCTTCTGATCCGATCATGGCGCGCCTGCGCCCGAAGTTTGACGATTTGGCGTGTGGAGAAGCCCGCGCAGCTCCCGCGCGCGCGCTTGGGCCTCCGCCATTTTCTCCGCATAAGCTTCCGGCCGCCAAATCTGGAAATAGGGGCCGCGGCCCACGAAAGCGGCGCGCCCGTTCAGGCCCGCGCAGTCAATCAGTTCGCCCGGCAGGGTAATGCGCCCGTCAGCGTCGAAGGCGAGCTTGCGCGCCTGGGACATGACGGCGAGCTCAAACGCTTCGCGCTCGTCCCCGTAAGGATCAAGCCCATCGATCATGGCTTGAATCTCCTGCAGCCGATCAAGGCCGCCGGCTTCAATCGCATCGCCCGTGAAGGCGGGAAACGCCACCACCCCGTCAAACGACGCCCCAGCGACGGCCGCGCGAAAGTCGGCGGGCACGGAGACCCGGCCCTTCGCATCGATCTTGTTGTCGAACGCGCCGACGAACTTCGCCACATCACACGCCTTTTGGGTGATCGGGCGTTGGGGCCGCACTCCCCATCTTTGCCCGGGTCACTATGGGTTAACATGGGATTTTATGGTCATCAATGGAGTCAAACCCGTTAATCGGCGGAATCCTCCCGCAACACCACAAAAACGGCGGCTGCCTGTGATTCGATCTCAGGAGGTCAAGTCAGGGTTAAGGAAAAGTTGAGAAAGCGCGCGCCGGACGGTCTGTAAGCCGGGTTCTGTCGCCCGCGCGCCAAAGACGAGCGGGGGATGACCATTCATCTGGGACGCCCATTGCTGGACGCCTCGTGCAACCAACCCGGACGACCAGCGCGAAAACCCGCCTGCGCTCGGCCGGAGCCGAGGCGCGCGCCGTCCCTATTCGGTTTTGCTCCTGGCGGGGCTTGCCATGCCGACCCCATTGCTGGCGCCGCGGTGCGCTCTTACCGCACCCTTTCACCCTTACCGCGGCGGCGCGAGGCCGGAGCGGCGGTTTGCTTTCTGTGGCGCTGTCCCTGAGGCGGGCGCGCGACGTCCGCCTCGCCGGGCGTTACCCGGCGCCATGTTTCCGTGGAGCCCGGACTTTCCTCCCCGCGCCGCAAGGCGGCGTCGGAGCGGCCATCCGACCGTCTGACGCGCTCAAACTAGACCCGCTTGGGCGAGCGCGCCAAGGGCGCCTTTGGTGAGGGGGTCGAGCCCGCGGCCGAGCGCGGCGGGCGCAAACCGCCTCTGAAAGGCCAAGATAGACGCGGCGGGACCTTTGGCGTCGATCCGGTATCCAAACGCCGAGAGGATCGAGAGCGCTTTCTCACGCGGCATGTTTGGCGCGCCCGGCCCCCCATAAGGCGGCAGTGCGAGCCCCTCAAAGGCCAGACGCTCCCAAGGAAAGAGCTCTCCGGGATCCTCCTTGCGCTCGGGCGCGACGTCAGAGTGGCCAAGCACCCGTTCGCGCGGCACAGCGTGGCGAGCGACGACGTCTCGGCAAAGTTCGACGACGGTTTTGACCTGCGCCTCCGGAAACGGGCGGTAGCCCCATTCATGCCCGGGATTGACGATCTCAACCCCAATGGACCGGGCGTTGATGTCCTCTTCGCCGCGCCAGAAGGCGACCCCTGCGTGCCAGGCGCGCTTTTCCTCGTCTACAAGGCGGAACAACCGGCCATCCTCCTCCACGAGGTAGTGGGCGCTCACCTTGGCGTTGGGGTCGCGCAAGCGCTCTAACGCCGCGGCGCCGGTGCGCATGCCGGTGTAATGCAGAAGCAGAATATCAATTGGCGTTCCCACCGGACGATCGTCAAAGTTGGGCGACGGCGTTTCTTCCGCTTGGATCATAAACTTACTTCCCCCCGCCTGCGCCTATTGCGGCTGCTCTGACGCGTTGATCGCCGGATTGGGTTCGGCGCGCTTGGCGGCTCGGCGCAATATTATGGCGACGCCAATGAACGTCATCAGGCCGCCCAAAGCCATCAAACCGGTGATCCGATCGCCCATGAACAGAACCCCCATGATCAGCGCCATGACCGGAACCAGCAAAATAAAGGGCGCAACCTCAGAAACGGGCCAGCGCTGCAGTAAGCGATAGTACGTCGTGTGCGCAATCAATGACGCGCCGATCGATGAGTAGAGGAGACATCCGACAAAAACTGGTGGGTTAGAGAACATGGCGGCGACCTGCCCCGTTTCCACCAGCAGCGTGGCGCACAACAAGCCGATGGCCCCAATGAAGGAGACCCAGGCCTGAACCCGAAGCGGCGGCACCCCGGTCAGCTTCCGGACAGCAATGGCGCCGACGGCCTCCGTCATGGCGGCGGCGCCCACCAACACCGCGCCAATGTCGAGCCGCGCCTCAGCTGGGTCGAACGACAGCAGCGTGACGCCAGCGAAAGACAGGACAATCCCCGTTACGCGGCGCCAACCGATATCCTCGCCCAAAAAAAGAAAGGAGAGAATTGTCGCGAAGGGCACCGAAAGCTGGATCGCAATCGCAGCGCTGGAGGCGGAGGTGAGCTGAAGCCCGGTGAAAAACAGGGCGAAATTCACGAATCCGAGGCACAGCCCCGCAGTCAAAACAAGCCGCATGCGCCCGCCGTGAAACTGCAAAAGCGGCGCAAGCAACAGCGCGACCAACCCCATGCGCATCGCCCCGTAAAACAGGGCTGGCGTGAAAGCGAGCGCCGTTTTCGCCACGAGAAAATGCGACGCCCATATAAAACAGACGCCGAACATCAAGGCGAGATCGCGGCGGGACATGGCGGGAACTCAGACAGGAGGGAGCGAAACGTTCATCAACCACGCGCGCCCGTTCGGCGCAACACAGCATTCCGATCTTTCAGGGGGCCTCGCCTAAGACAGGGAAGGCGAACGAACAGTCACAACCGGCGCGCCGCCCACGGAGGGATTTGACGGCTTCGCAGGCGCAATCGTCCATCCGCGCGCGGCTGACTTCGCCCGGCGAGGATCGGCGCGCAATCCCCCACACAGCGCCGATGCGATAAGAATGAAAGGCATCATGACAAGGGCGGCGAAGAGCGTCAGCGCGGCGGCCAGGATCAGGGAGACGAGCGCCACCAGATCAAACGCCCACGAGCTGGCGCGACCAATGCCCAGCCCGGTTTCAAATCGACTTTCCCACCCGATTGCGTCCGCCATGATCGCCGACCTGCCGGTTGTTCATTCTTAAAGGCTAAGCATTGCAAATGCGGGGCCGGGTGTCGACACCCACATACTGCGACCTTCAGGAGCGCCCCTCGCTCACCCGGCGATAGGCGTCGTTGATCGCCGCCAGTTTGGCCTCCGCGATGCGGCGAAATTCGGGCGGAACGCCCCGCCCCTGCAACGCGTCTGGATGATTCTCGCGGACCAAGCGCCGATAGGCCCGTTTCAAGTCCTCGTCAGAGATGTCGGGCGGAACGCCGAGGATGGCGAAGGGGTCGTTCGCATCGCCGCCGGTGTTGCTGGCTCGAATGCGCTCGAATTGCAGTTCCGAGAACCCGAAGTCTTCCGCGACGTCGCGGAGAAAATCGATCTCTTGGGGGTGCACGACCTGGTCCGCCAGCGCGATGAAAAACAGCGCGTCCAGCACATCCTCCAGGACGGAGGGCTGACCGCGAAACAACCGGGCGATGCGCCGGGCGTAGTGGCGATAGCCGGCCACATCTTGCATCGCGATACGGTAGACGCGGCGGACATTCTCAGCTTCGCCTGCCGGAACTTCGAAGATGCTCTCAAAGGCCCGAATCTCGTCATCGGTAACGTTGCCGTCCGCCTTGGCGATCTTCGCCGAGAGCGCGATGAGAGCGATCGTGAAGGCGACGCCGGCGCGCGCCCCGGGCTTTGCGGGCGCACGCGACTGGCCGCCTGGGCCGCCTGGGCCGCCTTCAAACAGCCCGCGGCCCGCGCCAAAGAGGCCGGCAAACAAGTCGGCGCTCGTATCCGCCAGATTTCGCCAGATCGACATGTATTCAGATGGTTCCACACGCGCCGCCGCCGCATCCAGGGAACGGCCGAGAGGCTTCTTGGGTTCAACGCTTACACGCGCTCAGACTGTCGCATACTGCCGCAATGCAGCAACGAATTTTCTTGGCTCGGCCCTTCCGATTGGGCAGGGTCCCGGGGTCGCTAACAAAGAAGGAGACGTCAATGCCCGTAAGGACCCGTGTTCTGGGGGGCGTGATGTTTGGCGCATCCATCATCTTCGTAACCGCGATGATATTTGGCGCCGTCTGAGTAAAGACGAGAGAAGCTTAAAAGCGAAATGATTGTGAAAGGCTCGGCGGACCCCCGCCGGGCCTTTTTTCTTATGCGGCCGCAGTCTTAGGACAGGCTGGCGAGCTCCCCGAGCGCCGCGTCCTTTTCCGCGTCAGACAAGAACGAAGCCCGCCATGTCGCTTCGTTCAGGGCCTTAAGGTCGCTCCACTCAAAACCCTGACGGGCCATCAGCAAGTACTCTCCGACGAGGCTCGTCCCAAACATCGGCGGGTCGTCGGAGTTCAACGTGCACAGGACGCCTTCTTGGCGCAGCTGGGTGATGGGATGGGGCGCGCCGGAGGCCGCCGCCCCGGTGCGGTAATTGCTGGTCGGGCAGACCTCTAACGGCACCTGGGCGTCGCGAAGGCGCGCAACGACGTTCGGATCCTCAAGGGCCCGCACGCCATGGCCGATGCGCTCCGCCAAGAGCAGATCGAGCGCGTTGGCCACGCTATCGGCCCCGTCCGCCTCGCCGGCGTGGGCGACGGTGTGGAGCCCCTGGTCTTTGGCTTCGCGGAAGACATCCTCAAACACGGAGGCGGGGTTCATCGCCTCCGGCCCGCCAATCCCGAAGCCGATCACCGGGCCGCGCTCTCGCCCCTCCAGCGTCAGATCGAGGACTTTGCTGCGGGTCTCCGGAAACTCGCGCGAGATATCCGGGATCAGCGCAACGCGCACGCCATGCTTCTGCTCGCCGGCGCGCAGCCCCGTAAACACGGCGTCCCAAAACTCGTCCGTCGGCAGACGCTCCACATGCAGCGACGCGCTGAGAAACGCTTCAGAATAGGAGATGTTCTGCAACGCCTGGTGCGCGCAGAAGTCCTCCACCATCTGGGCGTAATCCTCAGGCTCCCTTAGCACTTCCGCGGCCGCCAAATAGACCTCAATGAAGTGCTGGAAGTCGCGGAAGGCGTAGAATGTGCGCCACTCCTCAAGGCTTTTCGCAGGTAGCGCCACCTTGTTGCGCTGGCCGAGCGACCACACCGTCTCCGGCGTCATCGCGCCTTCTATATGAACGTGGATTTCGGCCTTTGGCATCGCGACGATGCGGGCCGTGAGCTCATCATCGCGCCAATCGCCCAGGAGGTCTGGCGTCAAGATGTCATCGTCAAGCATCGAATTTATCCGTTCGGGTCGTAATTGAGGATTGGCGCGAGCCATTTTTCCGCAACGGGAAGGTCAAGGCCCTTGCGACGGGCGTAATCCTCCGCCTGATCGCGCTCAATGCGGCCGACGCCAAAATAGAGGCTCTCTGGGTGGCTGAAATAGAGGCCGCTTACGGACGCGCCCGGCGTCATCGCGAAGCTCTCCGTCAGCGCCATACCGGCCGCTTGCTCCGCGCCCAGGAGACGGAACAGCGTCGTTTTCTCGGTGTGGTCGGGTTGCGCCGGATAGCCGGCGGCGGGGCGAATGCCCTGATACTTCTCATCGATGAGCGCGGCGGGGGCGAGCGCCTCCTCCGGCGCGAAGGCCCAAAATTCCCGGCGCACGCGCTCATGCAAATGTTCAGCGAACGCTTCGGCCAGGCGGTCGGCCAGCGCCTTCACCATGATGGAGGAGTAGTCATCATGGGCGGCCTCGAACGAGGCGGCGATTTCATCTTCGCCATGCCCCGCCGTCACCGCAAAGCCGCCGAGATAATCGGAGAGCCCTGTCTCCTTCGGCGCGACGAAATCACTGAGAGCGAAATTCGGGCGGCCGCCCTCCTTCGCCATCTGTTGGCGGAGCGTATGGAACCGAGCAAGGGGCTCCCCGCGCGCCTCATCCTCATAGACTTCGACGTCATCGCCAACGGCGT
>JBCDJH010000059.1:0-8833 GCA_038747965.1 Pseudomonadota bacterium | reverse complement strand
TTTCCTTCGGCGTTGGCGATCAACGGGAAGGCGTCGCCCTGTTCGCGAATACCGGGAGAGAGCGCCGTCCGGAACAACGTGGCGTCCATCTCGGTCCGCGCATTGCGCAGGGCGTTCTCGATGATATCGAGGGTGATGGGATCGATGTCGACGGAGGCGACAGGCGCTGAATTCGTCTCAATGATAGTGGCTGGCACGACGCAACTCCCTATTGAGGCGTGATCATAAGGTTGCCGAACGGATCGACGCAGGCGACGTCTCCTGGAAGGATCAACGTTGTTGAGTCCATTTCCGTGACGATCGCTGGCCCAGGTATCTGATCGCCGGCCTTCAAAAGCGCGCGGTCATAGATAGCCGATTTCTTGACGCCTCCATCGATCCACATTTCATGATCGCGGACTTTCGCCTTCTTCGGAGAACCATTGCCCTTGGGAATCTCGAGCGCCGGAATCGCTTGCTCTTTGCCAAGACCGACAACCCGAAGATTCACAATCTCATGCTCCGTTTCCATATTAAAGGTGAAGAGACGACGATGTTCCTGGTCGAAAGCTTCAACGATCTTCATCAGACCGTCGCCGGCCAGATCACCTATATCGACCGACATGGGGATCTCGAACGCTTGGCCATAATACCGGATGTCCAGCTCAAAGCGCTTGCGGATATCGCCCGCCTCTACGCCTTCGCCCAACAGTTCACGCTCGACCAAGTCCGCCAACTCGCGGAAGACGGCGGCGACTTCGCCCCCCGACGTTTGGGACAGCCGTTTTGAGAAGGAGCGCGCCGCCTCCGACCGCATCCGCGTGCTCGCGTCTCCGAGCGCGCAAAGAACGCCGGGCGAATTCGGAATGACCACGGGGTACGAGCCCATGAGACGACCAACCGCGTTGGCGTGCAAAGGCCCCGCGCCCCCGAAACCCATAAGCGCGAACTCACGAGGATCGTATCCCTGCTGTACGGAAATCATCCGTAAAGCGCCGTACATATTCTCATTGACGATGTCGATAATTCCCCGCGCGGCCTGATAGAGGTCAATGCCAAGCGCGTCAGCGACCCCCTGGACAGCGCCCTCGGCGCCTTGCCGATCGAGCGTCATCTCGCCGCCAATCAGGGAGTCGGGCAAGTAACCAAGCACGACGTTCGCGTCCGTCACCGTCGGTTTAACGCCGCCGCGCCCATACGCGACGGGGCCAGGCGACGCGCCGGCGGACTCCGGCCCCACACGGAGCGCCTTGGTCAACTCTGGCACATGTGCAATAGAGCCGCCGCCGGCCCCCACGGTCTTCACGTCGAGTGATGAGACGCGAACAGAGAGATCGCCAACGCTGGTGTCGCGCACGAGGCGGGGCTCACCCTTCTCGATGAGCGCCACGTCGGTTGACGTACCGCCCACGTCAAGTGTCAAGATGTTTTCAAGGCCGGCGCGTTTGGCCACCCACAAGGCTCCCGTCACGCCGCCCGCCGGACCCGACATGAGGAGGTTAACCGGAGCCTCAGCCGCTTTATCAGCGGCCATCAATCCGCCATCGGAACGCAGAAGCGAGATCTTGCCCTCGAACCCTCGCGAGGCGAGCTTTGTGGTGAGGTTGTCGACGTAATTTCCAACCACGGGTCGAACCGCAGAATTGGCGACGGTCGTCAGCGCCCGTTCGTACTCCTGCATTTCTGGAAGGATATCGGAGCTGAGCGAAACCGGCACCCCCGGCAAAATCTCATCCGCGAGTTGGCCAACGCGCCGCTCATGTTCGCCGTTTAGGTAAGAGTTCATGAGACAGACGGTGATCGCCTGAACCCCGCGCGCTTTGAGATGCGCAAGTTGCGCGCGCACGTCGGCCTCGTCGAGGGGGCGCAACTCTCGCCCTTGCGCAGTCATCCGTCCACGCACTTCGACGGTGTTTTCAAGCTTCGCCATGGGCTCAGGCTTTGGCCATATGATCCATGCGGCGAGCCCGCCGGGCACCAGCGACCGCGCGATCTGCATCACCTGGCGATAACCTTCGGTGACCACCAAACCGACTGTCGCGCCTTTGCCTTCCAGAACAGCGTTCGTCGCGACCGTAGTGCCATGCAGAAAGTACTGAATATCGACTTCGGAAATCCCTGCGTCGAGACAGATCCGCGCCGTGCCATCAATGATGGCCTCGGAGGGATCGTGGGGGGTGGACGGCACTTTTGCGCGCCCGAAGGATCCATCCGCTTCGTCAAACAGCAAAAGATCGGTAAACGTGCCGCCGACATCCACCCCCAAACGATACATGTGCTTTTTCCTGGATGGGCCGCCGGCCAGCGCGCCCATAAACTTTCGAATCATACCGCGCTGCTCCCCCTCACTTCGCTTGGCTCACGGTGCTCGCTCCTACCTGGAAAATCGCCCGCCTTACTCACCATACCTGGCGTCTTGAGGCCTTTTTCAGACGTCAGCCTATTGGCGGCGCCGATGACGGCCTCGAGATTGACGCCGGTTTGAACGCCCCATTTATTCAGCAGGTATAAAACATCCTCAGTGGCGACGTTCCCTGTCGCCGCCGGCGCGAACGGACATCCTCCGATCCCACCGATCGATGAATCCACAACAACAGCGCCGCACTCGATAGCCGCAACGACGTTCGCGATCGCAGTGTTCCGCGTATTGTGGAAGTGGACCCGCACAGGCGTCTCCGGCGCCGCCTCCTTCACCGCGCTGATGACAGAGGTCACCTGTGCGGGAATGGCGACGCCGATCGTGTCGGCCAATGCGATCTCAACGGGCCCCGCCTCCGCCGCGCGCTGCGCCATCTCCGCCACGCGCAGCGGCGAGACTTCGCCCTCAAACGGACAACCGAAGGCGGCCGACAACGTGATTTGCGCCGAGCGCCCCTCTCGCTGCGCTAACGCGACGATTTCCGTCGCAACGTCCACGGACTCTTTCGACGTTTGACCTTGGTTCTTCTGGGCGAATGTATCGGTTGCGATGGCGACGGCGCCAAGCTGATCGATCTTGGTCTCCAAGGCGCGTCGGGCCCCGCGAACATTCAAGACGAGGCCGATATAAGTCACATCGGGCCGATCAGGCAGTCGCGCCACCACGTCTTCCGCATCCGCCATTTGTGGGACGCGCCGCGGATTGACAAAGCTCGCAACCTCTAATCGACGGACGCCGGCGTTTAGAGCGTCCGCGATAAGATCGAGCTTCTCAGAGGTTGAGAACAAACGTTGCTCATTTTGGAGGCCGTCCCGCGGGCTCACCTCCACAATCTCAACTGACGAGGGTGTGGTCACGTTCCTAAATCCAATAGGGAGCGAGCTCCCCATCAGGTTGGGGAGCTCGGGTCAACAGATTGCGGTTGCGCCGCTCACGCAACCGCGCCGTCAAAGCGATGCGTCTAGAAGCGTCCTGTCACCTCCACGCCAGCGCGCCGCAGAGTTCCGGGATAGAGGAACGCGCCGCCGAACTCTGGGGCCGGAATAACCTCCTCCAAGAAGTTTTCGTCCGTTACGTTGTTAACAAAAGCGGTAAACGCCCAATTGTCCGCCACAAGGCTCGCCCTGAGATTCAGGGTCAAATACTCGTCTCGCTGAGCATTTGAGAAATCACCGGTTCCAAGCGCGCCCGCGCCGGCTCCGAAACCCAATTCAAACAGCGGGTTAAAGATCGTTGGCCGTTGCCCCTCTTGGACGGTGTGGAACCATGTGGGGCCAACCAGTTGCCCATCCGCCCGGAAGTTGAAGTCCAAACCTTGATTGATCGGAACCGTGAAGTCGCCGCCAAAGTTCAGTGTGTATTCTGGGGTATAGGGCGACTCGTTGCCCACGGTGTCGGGCCTTGAGGAGTTCGCTTTGATCTCACTCTCGGTCAAGTTAAACGCGGTATAGAGATTGATGAAATCAGTGGGCGAGGCCTCAGCCGCGAGCTCAAATCCGTAAATCTCCACTTCGTCAATGTTAGAGACGACGCGCAGCAAACCGAACGAGCCCACGAAGAACTCGAAGAACTGCATGTCGGTGACGTCTGTGTAGTAGCCGGCGCCGTTGAGCCGCAAGCGATCGTCAAACAAAGACGTCTTGAAGCCCACCTCGAACGCATCTGACGTCTCTTTCCGATAGTCGTCGGTGATGGCTGGGAGCGGTACGCCAAGATCGTCCGCGAACGTTCCAGCTGTGTCGTTGATCAACCCATTGATGAAGATATCGACCGTCGCGGCGCTGCCTGAGTTGTTAAAGCCGCCCGCCTTAAAGCCCACGCCGTAGTTGGCGAACAGCGTTGTTGTGGGCGTTACGTCCCACGTTAGCGAGGCTTTGGGCTGTAATTCTCTAAACGTTGCTTCCTGATCGGGAATTTCGCCCGTGGGATTGACGAGGCTCGAAAGGCCGGGGTTCAGCGGGTCGTTGAAAACGCCGTCGAAGTCCAGGTCAATGACGGATTGAGTCGCGTCCGTCGGAACGAGGCTCCGAACCTGTCGTTTTTCCACATCGTAACGCAGCGCGACAGAGGCCTCGATGGCGTCGGTCACGTCATATTCGAACTGGCCAAAAAAGGCGTAGACGAAGCTATCGAAGTCGTCGAAGACGAGCGCATCCGTCCGGTTCGGGCCGTCCAACTGAAGAAGGCCCCGGATCGGCGGCTCTCCGCTATCCCGGTTCAAGGCCACGCCCACCTGCCGATCGATATCGAGCAAATAGGCGCCGAGCATCCAGTCGATCGGCCCGTCGCCGTTCGACGAGATGCGAATTTCGCCGCTGACGTCTTTCTGATTCCTCAGCTGCTCTTGGATACCGTCGCAAGTGGACGGCGTGTAAGGGCCAAGGAATGACCCGTTGGGCGCAAAAATGACGCCGACGGGAATCTCGCCAAAGAACTGGGGAGGCGGCAGGGTGACGCCGGCGGCGTTCAGATCGGTGACCGATTGCTGACATGCGGGATCGTTGTTGTAGAAACCGAACGCGCCAGACGTACCGTCAGCAATCAAATCATTTTCGATATCCGTATAAAGCAGCCAGCCGGCCAGATTGACGGCGTCCATCTCGTAATCGAACTTGCCGACGATCTCCAACGCCGTTTGGTCGTTGTCTGAGATAATGTTGGGTTGGAAAACGAACTCCTTATCATTCACATCTTCAAAGGCGGCCGGGGTGTCCGTTGCGGCCGCAAACACCGGAAGATGGAAGGTGGCGTTGAAGCCGATCGCCGACGCATCGATTTCCCCGTAGCGCGCCTTCAGATCGAGAGAAAGTCGATCCGTCGGTTCATACACCAGCCGGCCATTGATGTTGAATGACTCGAAGGCATCAACGATCGGCGCGTTGTTCTGGAATTCGTTGCGATAGAACCCATCCGTCGTTCTGTAATCGCCTCCTACGCGGAATGAGAGGGAGTCGGTGAGAGGCCCCGACAGGGATCCTTTGACCAGAACGGTTTCGTCCTCCGCGTAGCTCGCAGTGAAATTGCCGCTTAGCTCGTCTCCGGGCTTTGTTGTGGTGACGATAATCGCGCCCGCCGCAGCGTTGCGGCCGTAGATGGCGCCCTGGGGGCCTTTAAAGATCTCTATCTGAGAAAGATCTGTGTACTCGCGGTTGAACGACGCGGGATTGGTGTAGAGAACGCCATCCAAGATGAAGGCGAAGCTGTTTTCAGCGTCGCGGGCGCCGTTGATGCCGCGAATGTTCACTTGTGTGTCGCCAGCTTCAGCCGCGTTCACCAAGGTCACCCCAGGCGTTAGCGCAATAAAGTCGTCGGCGCGCGTGACGCCCGTTTTTTGAAGCGCGTCAGCCGTCAACACCGAGACCGTTCCAGGCACGTCCTGGAGACTCTCCGTTTTGCGACGCGCCGTCACGACGATTGAGTCTATGGTTTGAAGGCTGGCCTCGTCTGTAGCGTCCTCATCCTGCGCGAGCGCCGGGCTCGCCAACGCGGCCACCGCCGCTGCGCCGCAAAGTCGGCTCATCAGATTCGCCGATGTGTATTGCGCCATGTCGTATCCCCTCGCCCTGGCCAAAATCGTATACAATTTTCGAAGATAGACTGCACCCCCAGGCGCAGCAAGACACTTTGGTGACACAAGCTGGCAAATTTTTTAGGTTTTTAGTGGAGTTTCGGGCTTATGCAGCGCGCAAGGAAAGGAGAAGCGACCCGCTCACATGACGCCAACCAACACAATTGTATACAATCATCCACTATCAGCCAAAGCGGCCGGCGGGCGGAGCGATACGCTCCACCGCCCTCCATTGACGGCGCAAAGCAACGCCCTTAGCGGATCAGCTCACACGCGCCGCGCCGCTCCTCCTGACGAAAGCCCATCTCGATGAAAGCCGCCGACCTTGCTTACCGACAGATTCGGCAAGCGATCCTTTCCGACGATCTCACGCCGGGCCAGAGGCTGCCTGAATCGCTCCTTGTCGAGATAACTGGCGTCAGCCGTACGCCTGTCCGCGAGGCGCTTGCCCGCCTGTTAAGCGACGGTTTTGTGGAGACCACACCGAACCAGGGCGCCCGGGTGGCGACCTGGAGCCTTGAGACCATCGAGGAGGTCTTCGCCGTACGCGTGCTTTTAGAGAGCCATGCGGCGGAGCGGGCGGCGAGCCGACTGACGGAGGGCCAAATCCTCGCCATGACCGAAGCGCAAGACCGCTTAGAGCAAGCTGTTCTCTCGGAGGACCCCGAATATCAGGTCATCTTCTCGGAGATGAATCTCATCTTCCATTCAACGATCTTCGAGGCGGCGCATGAGCCGCGGATCACGAATGCGCTTAAGCAACTCTCTCAACTGCCTGTGGTGTTTCGTACCCTGAATTTATATGACGAAGAAGCGCTACGGCGCTCCATGGGGCACCACCGGGAGATACTGAGCGCCCTAAAGGCCCGCGACCGACACTGGGCGCGCGCCGCCATGGAAACGCATATCCGATCCGCACAACATCTCATCGCCCAAGAACTCGAAAACAACGCGCCGCAGGACGAAAACGCCAAAGGGGATCCGGCGACAACCCTCAAGCGCCATGAATCCGCCTAGCCTTAGCTTCGCGGGCCGCAAGTCCGCGGTGAACTAGCAAGCTGCGGCGACGCACGTGAGGCGACCGGGGGGCCTCAGGCGTTCCACCGACTCCCACAAGGCGCTAAAAGCTGACGTCAACGTTGCTTCACAACCGTAAACTGAGACAATTCTGTCAAGGTTCTGTGCTTCCTTAAAGATGGGGAATGTCCTTACGGAGTGTGGGCGTTGAGACAGGAAGCGTGTTTGGCGCGGCGCCAAGCCTATGGGTGTGGCATCGTTTTTTTAGTTCTGGCCATGTTCGGGCTTCCAGGCGCGAACGCGCAATCCGATAGCCCAGAAAAAGACGCGCCGCCGACGCCTGTCGAGCAAGCGGTAGACGAAGCACCGCTTGACGAAGTCGTTGATCCATCGGGCGACGTCGCCGGCTCAGACGAAGACAGCGACGCTTTGCCGGGCGACAGTCCAACGCTTGACGCGGAAGACGGCGACGCGCCGCCTGAAGGCGAAAACGTCGAACCCGTGATGGAGGGCGTCTCCCCAGACGCAAGCTCCTTGGAAGGCGAAGATGATCTCGCGCCCGACACTGCGGCGCCTCTCGAGGCGGAGCCGGCGGCGCGCAATTGGGGCCGTCTTCAGCCTTTCGCCGATCTGGTCGACGCGGGCGGGCTTGTCATTGTGATCTTGGCGGTGATTTCGGTCGTTGCGCTCGCCTTGATCATCGTCAAACAGTTCCAATTCTTCCTCCTACGAATTGGCGATCGCGGCTATATCGCCCGAGCGACCGAGATGTTGCGGCGCGGCGATGGCGAGGGCGCCCTTGAATTCTTGGAGCGCAGAAGGGCCGTGGGCGCGCGGGTGATGGCGGCGGCTGTACGCGGCAAACTGGCGACGGATGACGAAGTTCACGTCCGCGAGGAGGTGACGCGCGTCGCCCAAGTGGAGCTTGACGGGCTAGAGCGGGGTTTGCCGCTTCTCAGCCTCATCGCCACCGTTAGCCCCCTTCTTGGATTGCTTGGGACCGTGCTCGGCATGATTGAGGCGTTCCAGCAACTGGAGGCCGCCGGCGACCGGGTCGATCCCGCGATCCTTTCCGGCGGGATTTGGGAAGCGCTCCTCACCACCGCCGCGGGCCTCTCCGTCGCGATACCCGCGGCCGCGTTTTATACCTGGCTGCAACGCGCGGTGGATGTCGCGGGTCAAACTATGGAAGACGCCGCGACGCGCGTCTTTACAATTTCGATCTATGCGAAGGAGCCCTCCGGCTCCGAGACGGACGCCTAGCGCCGGAGCCGCCCCATGCGCTTCCGAAAACAGCGCGACGCTGTGCAGGTGCTGAACATCACGCCGCTGATTGACGTGGTGTTCATCCTGCTCGTCTTTTTCATGATCGCCACGAATTTCGCGAGCTATCGGTTGATCCGTGTCGAAACGCCCCAGGGCACCGAGGTCGTCCAGACCAGTGAAGGGGCGATCGTCGTATTGATCGAAGACGGCGGCGGCCTGTCCTTTGATACGCGCCCCATCGACACCGAAGCGCTCGGCGCGGTGGTGGCGGCGGTTATCGAACTGGACCCGGGACGCGTGTTCTTGGTGCGCCCAGCTATTGGCGTGTCGCTTCAGGAAGCGATCGACGTTTACGACCGCATCCGCCGCAACGGGGCGACGTCCGTGTCCTTCTCCCCGCCCACCGACGAAGGAGACGGCGGGTGGGGATCTTTCATAAGCCGAAGCCGAAGGACATCATCAATATCACGCCGCTGATCGACGTGGTGTTCATCTTGCTGGTGTTCTTCATGGTGGCGGGGGCTATCGACCGTCCCGATCCGATTGACGTAACAACGCCGCAGTCGGAGAGCGAACAAGCCGGA
>JBCDJH010000058.1:0-8866 GCA_038747965.1 Pseudomonadota bacterium | reverse complement strand
TCATTCATATCGCGATGGATCCCAGCGCCGACGCCGGCGAGCCAGAGCGCATAGAAGCGGAGATCCGCGAAACCCTTCAAGATGTGGGCGATGCGGTGGAGGATTGGGAAGCGATGCGGGCCCGGCTCGCCGCGTCCATCGCCGCTCTGGAGCGCCTTCGCCCAACGGGCGCCAACCGCGAAGAAATGCGCGAAGCGGTCGCCTTCCTAAAGTGGCTTTGGGACAACCGGTTCGCGTTCCTCGGCGTTCGGAGATTTGTTTACGAAACGAGCCCGCCCAATGGCCCAGACCGTTTTGTGCCCGACCGAAGCGGGGATCTCGGCATTTTGCGCGACGCCGATAGGCGCGTCGTGCGGGCGAGCTATACGGCGGACGGCGCGCCGTCGCCGGCGGTGCAAGACTTCCTGCAATCCGCCGAGCCCATCATCATCGCCAAAGCGAACGCGCAGTCCATGGTCCACCGCCGCAGCTATATGGACTATGTGGGTGTTAAAACATACCACCCTGATGGAACGCCTTCTGGGGAGGAGCGCTTCATCGGCCTCTTCACAGCGGAGGCCTACAACAAGCCCGCTACCGATATTCCGTGGCTGCGCCGAAAGATCCAAAATGTTGTCGAGGGCGCCCAGTTCTCGCCAGGCGGCCATAACGAAAAAGCGCTCGCGAACATATTGGAGACCTTCCCGCGGGACGAAATGTTTCAGATCAGCGAGCAGGATCTCTCCCGCGTCTCGCTTGGCGTTTTGCGGTTGTATAAGCGTCCGCGCACCAAACTCTTTATACGCCGCGATCGGTTTGACCGCTTTATATCCGCGCTCGTTTTCATTCCGCGGGATCAGTTCAGCTCATCCGTTCGAACGGATGTCGCCGAAATTCTGCGCTCGGCCTATCGGGGACGCATCTCCGCATTCTACCCCTACTTCGGAGACGGGCCATTAGCGCGCGTGCACTTCATCATTGGCCTGGAGCCGGATGCGCCGGACGGCCCACCGATCGAAACGCTGGAAGCACGGATCGTCGAGGCAGCGCGGACATGGGACGATGATTTCCGAGACGCGCTGCGCGAATATCACCGCGGGGCCCCGCCAGTGGCGCTGCGCTCAAAGTACGCGAACGCTTTCTCCAGCGCCTATCGCGCTTACAACAACCCTTCCGACGCCATCGCCGATATCCCGCGCATTGAGGCGCTCACCGAGGCGGCGCCTTACTCCGTACGCCCGTACCGACGGCTTGGGGATCCGCAACGCGAAGTGCGGCTGAAGCTGTACAGCCTGAACGCGCCCATCGGCTTGTCGCAGTTCTTGCCGGTTCTTGAAAATATGGGGCTGACGGTGCTCCAGGAGGCGAGCAGCGACGTCGCGCCAAGTGAGGCCAACGTCTGTTGGGTTCATGAGTTTCGCGCTGAATCACAGACGGGCGGATCCATCGACTTGGAGCGGACGGTCAATGCTTTTCAAGACGCTTGCGAAGCCGTGCTGTACGAACGAACAGAAAATGACGGCTTCAACGGGCTGGTTCTAAGCGCCGGCCTCGATTGGCGGCTCGCGGCGATGCTGCGGGCGTGCGCCAAATACAGCTCGCAGACCGGTTTTCCGTTTTCCGAGCCTTACATGGCGCAAACCTTAAACCAACACCCGGCGCTATCGAACCAACTGGCCGACTTATTCAATGTACGGCTTAACCCCTCTTTCTCTGACGGCGCCGCTGCAAGGGAAGCTCGCGAGGATGATCTGCGCGCGGGTTTCATCGCCGCTCTCGACGACGTACCGAGCTTGGACGAAGACCGCATTCTGCGCCGCCTCGCCGACACAATCAGCGCCATCGTCCGCACGAACTTTTATCAAATGGCGGAGGGTGGCGAGGCGAAACCCTATATGTCGTTCAAGTTCGATCCTGAGCGCATTTCAGGCCTGCCCGAGCCAAGGCCGTATCGCGAGATCTTCGTCTCCTCACCGCAAGTTGACGGCGTGCATCTACGGTTCGGTCCGATCGCCCGGGGGGGCTTACGCTGGTCAGACCGCCGCGAGGATTACCGGACAGAGGTTCTCGACCTCGTTAAAGCGCAGCAGGTGAAAAACGCCGTCATCACGCCCGTTGGCGCCAAGGGCGGGTTCTTTCCGAAAAAACTCCCGCGAACCGGCGACCGCAACGCCATTTTCGCCGCCGGCCGCGCCGCCTATCAAACCTTTATCCGTGGTCTGCTGGACGTGACGGATAATCTCATTGAAGGCGCTGTCGTGCGCCCACGGAGTGTTGTGGCGCGCGACGCGGACGACCCCTATCTTGTGGTCGCCGCCGATAAGGGCACGGCCAGCTTCTCCGATACCGCAAATGAAATTGCCGACGCCTACGGCTTCTGGCTGGGCGACGCATTCGCCTCCGGCGGATCTGTGGGCTACGACCATAAAGCCATGGGCATAACGGCCCGAGGCGCCTGGGAAGCGGTGAAACGACATTTCCGGGAAATGGGCCTCGACACGCAAACCGAGCCGTTTCGCGTTATCGGCGTGGGCGATATGTCCGGCGACGTCTTCGGAAACGGCATGTTGCTTTCCAAACAAATCAAGCTGATCGCAGCCTTCGACCATCGGGACATCTTCATTGATCCCGAGCCGGACCCAGCGGCCTCTTGGAACGAACGCAAGCGGATATTTGATCTGCCGCGCTCCAGTTGGCGCGACTATAACGCGGAGCTGATTTCAAAAGGCGGCGGGATTTTCAGCCGCTCCGACAAGAAAATCCCGCTGACCGACGAGATGAGGCGGATGGTCCGAACTGAGGCGGACCATCTCACGCCCGCCGAACTGATTACGGCGCTGCTGAAAGCCGATACCGACCTCTTATGGATGGGCGGCATTGGCACCTACTTCAAAGGACCGGAGGAAGACAATCTTTCCGTCGGCGACCGCGCCAATGACGCCATACGCGTCAACGGCGACGCGTGCGGGGCGAAAGTGATCGGCGAAGGCGCCAATCTCGGCCTTACCCAACTGGGCCGGATCGCCTTCGCCCGAAAAGGCGGGCGAATCAACACGGACGCCATTGATAACTCCGCTGGCGTCGATTCCTCAGACCACGAAGTCAATATCAAGATCCTACTGAAGCAGGCGATAGAGACAAACGAACTCGCAGGCGACGCCCGCAACGATTTGCTAGCCTCAATGACGGACGATGTCGCCGAACATGTGCTGCGGCACAACTATGACCAAACACGCGCTTTGAGCGTAGCGGCAGAACCTGGCCCTCTTGATACAGACGTGTACGGTCGCTTCATGAGCGCGTTGGAAGCCCAAGGCGATCTGAACCGGGCGCTTGAGTATCTCCCTGGGCCCGAGGCGCTAGCGGAACGCCGGGCCAGCGGCGAAGGCCTCAGCCGGCCAGAACTATCCGTTCTCCAAGCTTACGCGAAGATCGAGCTTTACAACGAGCTCGCGCCCGACAGCGCCTTCGACGATCTGCACTATGAGAGCCTGTTGGCGCAGTACTTCCCGAAAGCTCTGAGAGACTTGAAAGGCGCGATGAGCGCGCACCGTCTCCGACGCGAAATCATAACAACTCAGTTGGCGAATGATGTTGTCAACACCTGCGGGCCGACATTCGCGTTCCGCATGCATGAGAGCGCCGGCGCCAGTTGGACGGAGATCGCCCAGGCGTTCGAGCTCGCCCGGAATATTTTTGAGACGGACGACTATCTTGAGATGATCGGCGCGCTCGACCTTAAGGCGCCGAGCGAAGCGCAGCTCGCAGTGTATCACGACGTATCTGAACTTTTGCGGTGTCAGTGCCAGTGGCTGCTGCGCCGGGGGAAGGTGGCCGCTCTGAAAGAGGGCGCAAAACTCAGCGAAGTTATCGGCGGCTATCAGCCGGCTGTTCGCACCATCAAAGCTGAGATCGCCGATTGGATCACGGCGGCTGGCAAGAAAGAGCTTGGCGCCTCCATTCGGGAGCTGTGCGAACTGGGCGTGCAAGAGGACGTCGCGCGCGGCGTGGCGCAGCTGGAGATTATGAACGCCGCGCTCTTCATCGCCGATCTGGAACGGCGAACGGGGGCGCCGTTGGCCCGATGCGGCGCGCTTTTCTTCGCCATCGGCACTGAATTACAGCTCGATCGGCTACGCGGCCTCGCGCAAGGTTTGGACCTACCCCAACATTTTGACCGGCTCGCCGTGCGCGGCGCCGTCGCCGACTTTGGTTTCCTTCAGGCCCGCCTCACCCAAGCGGCTCTGTCGGCGGACCCGGCGCATGACGCGCAAGAAGCCGCCTTGCCGGAATGGACGGCCGAGCGGATCGCCAACTGGCGGACCCGGCATGGAGGACCAATTGGGCGGTTCGAAGATGTCCGCTCGAACTTCGATATGACGACAAATCTGGGCGTCGGCAAACTGACGCTCATCAATCGTCAGCTACAGGAGCTTGTGGACTCGTGCGCTGGCGACCTCAGCGACTAGAGCGAATTGCAGCGCAAGCGGATCACCTGTCTCGCGTCTGCAGTTCGCGCAAGCAAAGACCTAGTGCCGGAAGCGGCGAAGGCCGGTGAACGCCATGGCGAGGCCACGATAATCGGCCGCTGCGATCACTTCTTTATCGCGGATTGATCCGCCGGGCTGAATAATCGCGGTTGCCCCCGCTTCAGCGGCGGCGATGAGACCATCGGCAAACGGAAAAAACGCGTCTGACGCCACAACAGACCGCCGGGTGAGCGGCTCGAGAAGCCCCGCGCGCGCCGCTGCGTCTTCCGCTTTGAGAGCGGCGATGCGGGCGGCGTCCACACGGCTCATTTGCCCCGCGCCGACGCCCACCGTCGCTCCGTTTTTCGCGTACACAATCGCATTCGACTTTACAAACTTCGCGACCTGCTCTGCAAACAGAAGGTCGCGTATCTCCTCCGCCGAGGGAGCGCGTTTGGTGACGATTTCAAGCTCCGCCGCATTGAGAGCCGACGTGTCAGGCGTTTGAACGAGATATCCACCGCTGATGGGCTTAATCTGCCGCGATGCGGGTGGCTCTTGCCTCTCGACAATCAACAGGCGGAGCTTTTTTTGCTTCTCGAGAAGGGCGGCGGCGGCTTCCTCAATACCAGGCGCAACGACGACCTCGGTAAAGACCTTGGAGATGCGCTCAGCCAACGGCGCCGTGATGGGGCGTGTGACGGCGACGACCCCGCCAAAGGCGCTCACCGGATCGCATTGAAACGCAGCGTCATAGGCCGTCTCCAACGCATCTGCGCGGGCGACGCCGCACGGGTTTGCGTGCTTGACGATAACGACGGCGGGCTGCGCGTCGCCCAACTCTAGCGCTAGCCCATAGGCCGCGTCCGCATCGTGAAGATTGTTGTAGCTGAGCGGTTTGCCCTGGATCTGTCGAGCGCCAGCTAAGCCGCGCGCTGGGCCGGGCTGCGCGTAGAGCGCCGCCGTCTGCTGAGGGTTCTCGCCATAATGAAGGGGCGCCGCGCGGCGCATCGGCGCCGTCAACCGCTCAGGATACGCCTCATCGTCTGAGGCGGAGAACCAATCAGCGATAACCGCATCGTAATAGGCCGTATGCCGAAACGCCTTGGCGGCCAAGCGACGACGCAGCCCGAGCGACGCGCCGCCAGCCGCCAGCGCTTCGGTGATAGCGCCGTAATCCGCAGTATCTGTCACAACACAGACATGCGCATTGTTCTTAGCGGCGGCGCGGATCATGGCGGGGCCGCCAATATCGATCTGCTCAATGCAGGCGTCGAAATCAGCCCCGCCAGAGACGGCGCTTTCGAACGGGTAGAGGTTGACCACAACAAGATCGATAGGCGGGCCAGGAATGGAAGACATATCGTCCGCCCTGTCCCGCCGGGCGAGAATACCGCCATGGATCGCCGGATGGAGCGTCTTCACCCGGCCGTCCAGTATCTCAGCAGCGCCTGTCACCGCGCTGACGTCAGCCACCTTGAGGCCCTCGGCCCGCAAATGGCGCGCCGTGCCGCCGGTGGAGATGAGCTCGACGCCGGCGGCGCTGAGAGCGGCGGCGAAGTCTGAGAGGCCGCTCTTATCCGATACAGATAAAAGCGCCCGTCTAATTACGAGGGGGGCTGACAAGGTGGTCGCTGCAATCTCTAAGCTTTGCGGGCGGCGCGCGGCTCGTCCTCGTCCTCGCGCGCGCGGAACTCGGGGACAAGATGATGGATGGCCTTCGCCATCGGCCCCTCTTCGCTGTTGTGGGCGTGGGCGATCACTTCTTCCAGGCGAGGGTTGAGGAGCGGAAGATCAATCATTGTGGGGGCCGCCAACAGCACCCCGTCCGCGCCCGTTTTCACCAGGGTCTCGCTGTCGAGGAAAATCTCCTCATACAGCTTTTCGCCGGGCCGAAGGCCGCTGAATTCGATCTGAATGTCCTTGCCCGGCTCCAAGCCGGCAAGTCGGATCATACGCTTGGCGAGATCTAAGATTTTGACAGGCTCCCCCATATCAAGAACGAAGATGCGCCCGTCATGGGTGACGACGCCGCTCTTGTTCACATCGAGGCTCGCAGCCTGAAGCACGAGCTGCACAGCCTCGCGGGTCGTCATGAAGTAGCGACTGATTTCGGGGTGGGTGATGGTGACCGGGCCGCCCTTGGCGATTTGGCGTTGAAACAACGGCGCGACCGATCCTGTCGAGCCCAAAACATTCCCGAAGCGGACGGTGACGAACCGCGTTTGGTTTTGCGACACGTCCAGGGCCTGGGCGTAGAGTTCGGCGACGCGCTTCGTCGCGCCCATAAAGCTCGTCGGGTTCACCGCCTTGTCCGACGAGATAAATACGACGACTTCGGCGCGCGCCTCGATCGCCGCGTCGAACACGTTCTTCGCGCCGGAGACGTTCGTCATCGCGCCGGCGCAAGCGTTTTCCTCCACCATCGGCACGTGCTTCATCGCCGCGGCATGGAGCACGATGTCGGGACGCGCCTCCCGAAACACGCGCTTCAGATGGGCTACGCGGCACACATCCGCCAGAACGTTGCGCCAGGAGACGGAACGGCCGCTTTCCCGCATCTCCAAATCGATCTGGTAGAGATTGAATTCGGAATGATCGAGCAATGTGAGATGGGCGGGACCGAAGGCGGACGCCTGACGCACAAGCTCAGACCCGATCGTGCCGCCAGCGCCGGTGATCAACACGCGCTTTCCGGAGATGAGGCCACGCGCCGCGGCCTGGTCGATGCTGCGTGGTTTGCGCTCCAGCAAAGTGATGGGGTCCAGATCCGCCATAGCGAAGCCGCCCGGCGCGACGCTGGGCGTCACATATTCCGGCTCGCCCCCGCGTATCGCCCGCGCCAGTTGCTTAATGGAGATCATGCTCGTAAATCCCGATTTCGTTCGGACGAGGCGAACGCAGCGACGCTAGGCGCCTTGCGCGGCGCCAAATCGGCGACCCATTTTCTGAAGCGCCCAGCGCACCCCAAGGACCGACCGTCCTTCCTCAAATTTCCATCCGCCGTGCAACACGATCTGCTCGCATGGCCGCGGACGCTCCCCGTCGCCTAGATAAACGCTCTTCTCGACCGCCAGATTGACCCCATCCGAGCGAAAACGCCATCCCTCGCCACTGGGCGCGATAAGTAGCACGCTTTTCTTGTCGCGAGCCAGGGAGGCCTTGACGCTGGGATGGAGGTGAAAGCGCACAATGAAATCCGGGTTGGCGGCGTCGAACGCATCGAGCGGCGCGTTCATGCTGTCTTCACCGCGCAAATCGTCGCCAAGCGCCGATAGAAAAACGCGGCGGCGGCGCAACGCTTCCGGCGCGCCGGCGAGGACGCCGCCCACCTGTTCAACTTCGAGCCAGAAGCCTTCAGCCTCTTCGTAGCGGCGAGTCTCGACAAGCACGGACCCGGCCCACTCCTTCGGAGGCGCTTTTTTGGGCTGCACGACAGATCGGGAGTGGGCTTCTGCGCGGCGGAGCGCGCTGCGCCATTGATCGTCCAGAGCCGGCGCCGCCCCGCAATTGACGATGAGGCGGTGGCGCCCGGCCGAAAACTCGAAGGCTGTGGCGCTGTCGTGGGCGCCGTCGAAGTAAGGGGCGGGCGGCGCTTTGCCGACATCCATGATCAAAAGGGATCGGCCGGCCGACAGCCGTTGAAAACCCGTGTGGGGCGCGAAGCCAAAGGGCGCGCCGACCAAATCCTCGTCCCGCAGGGCGTCGTCCAACGCCGCCCCGTCATCTTCGGTGCCGCCGTGGAAAAGCGCGAGCCGCCCGTCGCCATGACGAAAGTAACTCACCATCGGCGCCATGCGGTCGAGGGTCTGCCGCAAGAAGCCCGGCGGCTCCTTTTTCGCGCCAGTCAGCAAGTCTGAAACGGCCCGCAGGCGCAGGAAGACATCGAACAGCAGGCTTGGATTTCGGCTGATGTGACCGCCATCGGGCAGAATCTGCAGTTGCAGTTCCCGCCGCGTCAGTTCGAGACCGCGGTCCGCGGCTTTCTCCCCGTGCGGAATGCAAAGGCCGGCGAGCGTCAGGCCCATGGCGGCGCGCAGCCGCGGCGCACCTTCCGCCGCCCGGTGGGCGCTTCGGGCCAAATGGCGCAGCTGGCGGCCAAAGGCGGCGAGCGTGCGGGACCGCCAGACAACGTCCGAATCCTTGAGGAACAGGGCGTGATGCTGGGCCCACGCCGTCAGGCGCTCGGCGCAGATGTCCGGCGCCCAAACGGCGGCGTCCCACTTGCTGAAGCGATCGAGCCAACCGCGAACGAGGCGCTGCGCCGCCTCTCGGCCCGTCTCCTGCAGCGGCGCCAGATGACGGAGCCAATCAAATTGGTGGAGCGCAGTGAAGGCCTGATCGCCCGGGCGCGCGAGATCCCAGACTTTATCGAGACTATCCGCATCCGGAACGACAAGCGACGTCGCGCCGAGCTT
>JBCDJH010000057.1:0-8948 GCA_038747965.1 Pseudomonadota bacterium | reverse complement strand
CGATTCTGATAGACCAGATAATAAGCGTGCTCCCACACATCCATAGTGATGAGCGGTGTGGCCGCTTTATCCGTAAGCGGCGTTTCCGCGTTCGGCGTTTTGGCGATTTCGACTTTGCCGCCTTTGGCGACAAGCCACGCCCAGCCCGAGCCAAACTGTCCAGCGCCCGCTGTCGCAAATGCTTCCTTGAAGCCGTCATAACCGCCGAAAGCGTCGTCAATCAGTTTGGCGACATCGCCCGTGGGCGCTCCGCCGCCGCCTGGCTTCATGGAGTTCCAGTAAAAGGTGTGGTTCCAAACCTGCGCTGCGTTGTTGAAGACGCCGCCGTCCGAATTCGTAACGATCTCCTCAAGGGAAGCGTTCGCGTGGGCCGTGCCGTCAATCATCTTGTTGAGATTGGTGACATAGGTTTGATGATGCTTGCCGTAGTGGAAGGAGAGCGTGTTGGCGGAGATGTGCGGCTCCAGCGCGTTCTCCGCATACGGAAGGGGGGGAAGCGTGATCGCCATTACGGGCCTCTTTCTTTAAAAACGATAAGCCTTACCTAACGTTATCCGCAGCCGCGTCAATCGCGCGGCGGGCGGCATCAATGTCTTTGCGGGGCCATGTCGCGAACGGACACGAAAGCAGCAGCGGAGCCGCTGACCCCGGCCCGGGCGAGAGAAACAGCGCTCGCCGCGGCGGAGCCTGATGGGTACTTGGCCGGCCTCTTCGCACCCGCCGAACGACGAGACGCGTTTTGGGCGGTCTATGGGTTCGCCCATGAAATAGAGCGGGTTCGGCGCGCCGTGTCGGAACCCATGCTCGGCGAGATCCGCCTGCAATGGTGGCGTGAGACCCTGGACGGCGTGTTCGCAGGGGCGCCGCGACGCCATGAGACCGCGCTCGCGCTTCACCAGGCGACGCGGTTCGGCCTTTTGAGGGCCCCGCTGGACCGCCTTATAGATGCGCGGGCGTTTGACCTTTACGAAACGCCAATGCCTGACTTGGCCGCGCTGGAGGCGTATTGCGCCGACGTGTTCGGCGGGCCCATGGCCGCGTGCGCCAATGTCTTGGACGAGCGCGGCGCCGATGGCCTCACCGCTCAGCTGGCGCGGGAAGCGGGTATAGCCTACGGGCTTGCGCGTTTGATGGCCGATCTCGCATCGCAGCTTGGACTTCGGCAGGTCTTTACGCCTGAGGCGATCCTGCGAGACCATGGAGCGCGGCCGGAGGACATCGTCAATCGCGCTTGGACGCCAGCCGTTCAGGCCGCGCTTCAGGCGCTGCGGGAGGCGTCCTTGCGCCGGCTTGAGGCGGCGAAACCGCTGCTGCGCCGGGCCCCCTCCGCTATCGCGCCGGCTTTTCTGCCGGCGGCGCTCACTGCCGGTTATCTGCGGGCGAGCCGCAGGGCGGGCGAACGCCTTTTCGAGGCGCCGGTGCGGCCCGCTCCGTTGAATGCGCGGTTCGCCTATTTTCGGGCGGCTCTGCTGGGACGACTGTAGATCCAACAAGATGGCGGGAATTTTGCACCGCGGCGACTGCGATTGAGCACGGCGGGCGAGACCTTGTGGGCGTCGCCCAAAAATGAGACTTTCCGCTTGTCCAATCGCCTAAAGAGTGAATGTTTACGTCCAGGCCGTATCCTGTGCGCGGCTGGGACAGTCGCGGCTGTGAGTTGAGGGAAGCATGATGGTCGATCGTTCAGACGAAGGCGCCAACCCGACGGAAGCTCTGAACACGGGCTTGAAGGCGGCAATCGATCCCTATATCGCCATCGCCCGGCCGGACCATTGGTTTAAGAATGTCTTCGTGCTACCCGGCGCCGCTCTCGGCGTGTTGGCGGCGGGTTCGCTCGAGCCGATGATGGTCGTCAACGTCATCGTTTGCTTGGTGGCGACCTGTCTGACGGCCTCCGCCAACTACACCATAAACGAATGGCTCGACGCTGAGTTCGACCGGCACCATCCGGTGAAGAAGAACCGGCCGTCCGTCACGGGTAAAGTTGAAGCGAAGTATGTCTACACCCTCTACGTCATTCTCGCGGTGAGCGGTCTCGGCGTGGCGGCGATGATTTCCTCCAGCGTCTTCTATACTGCGCTTCTCCTGTTGGTGATGGGCTTGATTTATAATGTGAGGCCCCTGCGCAGTAAGGACCGCGCCTACTTCGACGTACTGAGCGAGTCGGTGAACAATCCGATCCGTTTCATGCTGGGATGGTTTGCGATCACGAGCGTCGCTCTGCCGCCGTCTAGTATCTTGCTGGCCTATTGGATGGGCGGCGCCTTCCTGATGGGCGCGAAACGCTTGTCAGAGTATCGCTTTATCGACGACCCCAGCCGCGCCGGCCTCTATCGGCGGTCGTTCCAATTCTATGACGAGAACAAACTGCTGGTGTCGACTGTGTTTTACGCGCTGATGTCGGCGTTCTTCTTTGGCGTGTTCTTGATCAAGTACCGGATCGAACTCTTACTGATCGCGCCCGGTCTCGCTCTCCTATTCAGCTGGTATCTCAGCATTGCGTTGAAGCCCGCTTCGACGGCGCAGGCGCCTGAGAAACTCTATAAGGAGAAAAAGTTCGTCCTTTTCGTCGGATCCCTATCCCTGCTTGTCTTCGTTCTGTTGTTTATCGAGCTGCCTTGGATGAACGGACTTGTCGAGTACACGGTGATCCAGTGAGCCTGACAGGCCTCCTTCAAAAGGCGCTATCCGTCCAGATCATACGGTATGCGCTCGCCGGCTCGTTCGCGGTCGCCGTGATGTTCTCTGTTCTGATCGCGCTCGTGGAAGGGGCGGGCGCGCCAGAGCTCTGGGCGTCGCCGGCCAGCTTGTTCATCGCGATCATTATCAACTACGCCCTGCAATACCACTTCACCTTTCGCTCGAAACTGGGGCACTCGGGCGCGTTTGCAAAGTTCGTGGCGGTCGCGGGCCTCACCATGACGTTGAACACGACGCTTTTCGCCTTTCTTTTGCAGCACGCCCATTATCTCGTCGCCCAGGCTGTGACGCTTGGCGTCGTCTTTATCGTCAATTACTCCGTCAACCGGCATTTCACCTTTAAGGCGTCTTCGGCGGCTTAAGATCAATTCCGCAACGCGCTAGTATTGACGTGCGTTCGCATCTGATCAGCCCCCTTAAGGAGCCGTCCCATGGAGATAACGTCCACCAGTAAGGCGTTCGGTGGCGCCCAACACTTTTGCGTTCATGAGAGCGCGCAAGTGAAAACGCCCATGACGTTCTCTGTCTTCGTCCCGCCGCAGGCAGCGAGCGAAAAAGTTCCGGCTCTGCTCTGGCTGTCGGGCCTCACCTGCACGGCGGAGAATTTCACGGTCAAAGCCGGGGCGCAGCGAAAGGCGGCCGAACTCGGCCTCGCCCTCATCGCGCCGGACACAAGCCCGCGCGGCGACGGCGTGCCGGACGACCCGGACGGCGCCTATGATTTCGGTTTGGGCGCGGGCTTCTACGTGAACGCGACGGCGTCGCCGTTCGATGCGCACTACCGCATGCGCGCCTATGTTGAAGAAGAGTTGCTTGGCGTCGTTGCGGACGCGTTTCCAATAGATGTCGCCCGCCTGGGCCTCTCGGGTCACTCCATGGGCGGCCACGGCGCCCTAACGATCGGCTTGCGCAACCCGGGCCGGTTTCGTATCATTTCCGCCTTTTCGCCGATCGTTTCGCCGATCAACTGCCCGTGGGGACGCAAGGCGCTCCAGGGCTATCTCGGCGACGATGCGGCCGCTTGGCGGGCCTATGACGCCTGCGCCTTGCTGGAGGACGGCTGCCGCGCGCCGGAACTTTTGGTGGAGCAGGGCCTTGCCGACCCTTTCCTTGAGGAGCAGTTGCGGCCCGAGTTGCTCGTCAAGGCCGCGCGCGACGCCTCGGTCCCCCTCACCCTCAACTACCGCGAGGGGTACGACCATTCCTACTACTTCATCGCCAGCTTTATCGACGCGCACCTCGCTTGGCACCGCGAGCGCCTCTAGCCCCCCGGCGCTCTGGGCGTAGAGAGACCTGCATCGTCTTCTCGTCTTTTTGTTCCGGTTGTGAGGGGCGGTGAGGTCGAAATCCCCGGCCACGTTACTAAGTGGTGTTGTATCCAACACAGCGCCGGTCGGCTCGTTTGGCCCGCGCGCGAAAGGAGCAAGATTATGTCCACTCAAGCCTCAGTCGCCATAGGCGGTGCGCGCGAGGATCGCCGCGAGCTAGCCGCGTTGCTCGGCAAGGCGTTGGCGAGCACTTACGTCCTTTATCACAAGACGCATGCGTACCACTGGAACGTCACCGGGCCGCTGTTTTATTCCGTTCACAAATTGACGGATGAGCAGTACCAGAACCTAGCGGACGCCGTTGATGAAATCGCCGAACGCATTCGCGCCCTCGGTTTCGCGACGCCGGTGGGCTTGTCGTCCTACATGTCCAACAGCATCGTTGACGACGTCAAAGGCGCGCCGCCTGCCGCCGAAATGCTGCGCGTCTTGGCGGAAGATCACCGGGCGGTGGCCGCTCAATTCACAGACATCGTCGAGATCGCGGAAAAGCACGACGATGTTTACACAGCGGATATGCTGACGGCGCGCATTGGCTTCCATGAAGAAGCGGCTTGGATGCTGAACGCTCAGCTTGCTGAGGGAGAGGACGCGCTCCTGACTGCGTAGTCTGCCATCTTTGCTTTGGCGTAATAGGCGGGCCCAAGACGGGGCCCGCCTATTCGTTTGTGGGTCGATAGAGTCCAGAGGCGGCGAAGGATGCGAACGGGGTGGGTGCGGTCCCGTGGCTCGTATGCCGGCGCTGGCGCAGCCGCGCTGCTCTTCGGCCTCGCTGTGCCCGCGGGGGCCCAATCCGTGGCCGAGGCCGATGCCTATTTCGTAGGCGGCTGGAGCCGTTCGCGTCTGATATGGTTCAGTTTAGAGGCCACGACCGGCTCTAAGTCTTTGCTTACGCGAATTGAGGACGCGAAACCGGTGGGCTCCTTGCGCTGCGATTCGCTCTAGGAATAGGGCCGGTTTCCTCCACCCATTTGCGCGGTCCGCTGTTTTCTCAGAAGAAGGCTTGCGTCTCAGCGGGCTCGCCACCACACTCCCCGCCGGCGGCCGCGCCGCGATAAGAACAATGGGGAGACGGCGTGGAGCCTTTAGAAAAATCAATCAGTTACACGGAATTACAGGCCAAACGAAAGCGGGTGACCGGCGGGCTCAGCGTGTTCCTTGGGGTTGTTTACGCCGTCTACGTTTTCCTGTTGTCGGTTGGGCGCGACATCGCCGCGACGCCGCTTGGCGACGGCGCGATCAATGTGGGCGTCGCTTACGTGATGTTCATGTTGGTCGCGAGCGCTGGGGTCTGCGCCGGCTATACGCGGTGGGCGAACACGGAGAACGACCGAATGGTCGCGGCGCTCCAAGCGAAAGGCGCGCGCTCCGGTGAATAAGGTTTTTCGCGCGTGCGCGCTTGCAACCGCGAGCGCCGCCGCGCTCGCTCCCGTCGCAGCCTTCGCCGAGGACGGCGCGGCGCCGCGCAACATCTACGCCATCGCCATTTTTCTGGCGTTCATCACGCTCACCCTCTTCATCACCCGCTGGGCTGCGACGCTCACCAAGAGCCAAGACGCCTTCTTCACCGCGTCGGGCGGCGTTCCCGCTTGGCAGAACGGGTTGGCGATCGCTGGGGATTTCATGTCGGCGGCGACGTTCCTCGGTATTACCGGGCTGATGTTCGCCGTTGGCTACGACGCGTACATTCTTAGCATCGGCATACTGATCGGTTGGCCGATCATGCTGATGCTGATTTGCGAGCCCTTCCGCAACCTCGGCAAATTCACCTTCGTCGATGTGGTGACCTTCCGCTTCGACAGCGAAAAGCTGCGTCTTCTGGCGGGCCTGACCTCACTCACCGTCGTTGTCTTTTATCTCATCGGCCAGATGGTGGGCGCCGGTAAGCTCATCGAACTTCTGTTTGGGATTGACTACGCGGTCGCCATCATCGTCGTCACCGCGCTGATGATTTCCTACGTCTATTTCGGCGGCATGCTGGCGACGACGTGGGTGCAGATGGTGAAAGCGGGTTTGTTGCTGGCCGGCGGCTTCTACTTGTGCGTCGCGCTGCTCGCCAAGTTCGGATTCAGCCTCGACGGCGTGTTGATGGCCAGCGCGTCGACCCATCCAAGCGGCGACAAATTCTTGGCGCCCGGCGGATGGCTGAAGGGCGATTTCTTCAACGCCACATCCGTCGCCCTCACCATGTGCTTCGGCATTATGGGGTTGCCCCACATTCTCATGCGTTTCTTTACGGTGCGCGACGCGGCGGCGGCCCGGAAATCCGTGACATATGCGACGCTGCTGATGGTTTTCTTTTACGGCTTCATCTTGGTGATCGGCTTTGGCTCGGTGGCTCTTATCTGGGAGAACCCCGCCTACTATGACGCGCCCGGCGTCGTGCGGGGCGGCGGCAATCTGATCGCCATCCATTTGGCGGACGCGCTGGGCGGCGACGTGATGCTCGGCTTCATGTCGGCCGTCACCTTCGCGACGATCCTGGCGGTGGTCGCTGGCCTAGCGCTCGCCGGGTCCGCAGCGATCTCCCACGACATCCTGCCGGTTCTGATGAAGGATGGGGGCCTTAGCCCGGAGCGTCAGCTTCAGGTCTCGCGGCTTTCGGTGTTCGCCATCGGTGCGGCGGCGCTTCTGCTTGGTCTGTTGTTTGAGACCCAGAACATCGCCGTTGTTACTGCGGTCGCCTTGGCCGTCGCGGCCAGCGTGAATTTTCCGATTTTGATTATGGCGCTCCATTGGGGCGGCATGACCGCCAGAGGCGCGATCTTCGGCGGATTGGCGGGCCTCGGCCTTTCCTTCATTTTGATCGTCTTGAGCAAGACGGTTTGGGTCGATCTGCTGGGGGCGGAGAAGCCGATCTTTCCGTACGTCTACCCCACGATCGCCGCCATGCCGACGACGTTTCTCGCCACAATCATCGCCTCAAAGCTCGACAAGAGCGCAGCGGCGTCCATGGCGCGCGCCCGCTATGCGCAGCAGAAAGAACGATCGCTTGTGGGAGTTGGCGCCGCCCCTGCCAATGCGGAGGCGTAACGCTGGGCTTTAGGCGCGTTAGGCGGCGATCTCCGCATCCGCCCAGCGTTTGAAACGCCGCCGCATTTCGAGGCCAGCCCGGTCCGTTGGGATATCGATCTCAAAGAACTCGTCCGGCCGCTCCTGCGCGTGCATTTCAGCGACGCCTTCTAGGGCGGCGAGATCCTCCTTAAAGGCCGAAGTGACGCCGGCCGTGATGTGCTGGGTGACCGTCTCGTCCTCAACCGCGAAGTTGCGGCTGATCGAGTAATGATAATGCGTGTTGCGATTGTCGATCGGCGTGATGACTTGCGCGACTTTCACCATAGGCGGATCGTTTGGCGTACGCGGCGCATCCAGGTTCTCAAAGATGCCCGTATTCACATGTAAGGCGGGCGAGACGAGTTGAGACCCCGACTTGCGGCGCGCTTTCGCGCCCACCCAGCCGAGCGGTTTGGCGTAGACGTCCGGCAGCACGCATTCGACGCTGCGCCACACTTCGATGTTGTCGTTTTCGATCACGATGTCGCACGGGGCGGCCGCGTATTCGGGCGTGCCGAAGGTGGCCGCGTGCAGATAGCTGAGATGGGAGAGATCCAGCAAATTCTCATGTAGGTGCACGTAGCTGCCGCGCACCTCAAAATAGCCGATGTCCGTTGTCCAGTCGGGATCGTCCAGCCAATACTGGTGCGGGATTAGCCCCGGATCCGCCTTGTCGGCGTCGCCCATCCATATCCAGATGAAGGGCGCGCGTTCGATCACCGGGTAATCGCGCACGCCGAACTTGGTCTTCGGCATGTCTTGATGGGGAATATCGACGCACTGGCCGCACGCGTTGTAGCGGAGGCCGTGATAGCCGCAGACAATGGTGTCGCCATCGAGCGATCCTCGATCGAGCGGGTAGGAGCGATGACAGCAGCGATTGTGTAGCGCCGCCGGGGTTCCGTCCTCTTTCCGGAAGTGGACCACGCTGACGCCGGCCACGGTTCGAGCTGCGAGCGTGCGCCCCAGATCAGCGCTTCGGCAGAGGGCGTACCAGCAATTGCGGATGATGGGGGTGTCTGCGTCCGCCAGATGCTGCGCCGCCACGGACCATTTCGCCCGTCGCTTGGTGATCTCCTCCGCCTTCATGGCGTTCTCCCTTGTTCGTTTGTTTTTCGCAGTTTGTGTCATCTCGCGCATCCAAATCAACGGGGCGTGATGGCGGATAAGGTCAAAATGCGTCGTCTTGAGCTTCGGGCGCCGCGCGCTGAAAGGCCTCGATTTGATTAAGCGACGCGTCGATGGCGACGAGGCGCGGGAAGGGCGTGAGATCGACCTTAAAGCGGCGCGCATTCCATATCTGCGGCGCCAGGAACACGTCAGCGATTGTAACTACGTCGCCAAAGCACCGCGTGTTGGAGCCGTAGGTCGCGGTGAGCCCTTCCAGCGCGGCGAGCCCCTCAGTGACCCAGCGCTGATACCAGGCGTCGACCGCCTCCTGTTGCTGGCTCAGGTCTTCTTTGAGGTATTTGAGGACGCGCAGGTTGTTGAGCGGGTGGATGTCGCACCCGACCAGCAGCGCCATGGAAATCGCCTGCGCCCGGGCCGTCGGCGCGTCCGGATAAAGCGGCGGCGCGGGGTGAAGCGCTTCCAAATAATCGATAATAGCGAGCGACTGGGTGAGCGCCTGGCCCTCGTGCTCAAGGGTCGGAACAAGCGCTTGAGGATTGAGGGCGGCATAGTCCGGCGCTTTATGGTCGCCTTTCAGCAGGCTCACATAGACAGGCTCATATGAGACGCCCTTCAGGTTCAGCGCGATGCGCACCCGATAAGCGGCCGAGCTGCGAAAATATGTGTAGAGTTTCATTGGTCTCGACCTCCTGTTGGGGCTCCGCTCCGGCGCGACCATAGCCGCCTCGTTGGGGG
>JBCDJH010000056.1:0-9036 GCA_038747965.1 Pseudomonadota bacterium | reverse complement strand
CGTCACCCGAATGGTCGATTTACAAAAGGAGGGCCTCTTTAAGCTCTTCAAACATGTCTGCGACGAGGCGCCCTTAAGATGGGCGTTGGCCCTGAGCAATCTGCGCTTCCGCCGATACGGAGCCGATGTTCATGTTGGGTACGATGCAGCGCTCCGCGCGTTCAAAATCAGGTCCGACCAAGACGTCATCTACATCTCCCAGCGCAACCGCATTCCTTTCTATCGGCGGGGCGTCGCCACCCGGGCCCGGAAGATCGCCGAAGAGTATTTGCTCAACGCCGTTCCATTTGAGGCGAACGACCTCGTCATCGATTGCGGTTGCGCTGGGAGATGTAGATGACGTCTTGGTCGGACCTGATTTTGAACGCGCGGAGCTCTGCATCGTACCCAACATTAACGTCGGCTCCGTATCGGCGGAAGCGCATATTGCTCAGGGCCAACGCCCATCTTAAGGGCGCCTCGTCGCAGACATGTTTGAAGAGCTTAAAGAGGCCCTCCTTTTGTAAATCGACCATTCGGGTGACGTAAGTCGGCGACCCATCGTTCACGCGCAACCCTCATCTTTCGGCCCCCCGAAACCCTGCTTCAGAGCTGTCGACCACTGCGACGGCTCCTTTGGGTCTATCGAAAAGCCGCCGCACCGGCAACGCGGCGTAACGGGGCGGGGGGACGGGCGGCGAGGGAGGCGCGTCAGCGGCGCGGCGACACCCGAAAGCGGACGACGCCAAGCACCGCCAGAAACGCGATGAGGAAAATCAAATCTCGAATCGTACTGACGAAGGACAGCGCCGATCCGCTGAAATTGCTGATGATGTAGACATAAACGACCCACATGGCGGGAACATCGGCGTAGGCCCTAATGAAAGACTCCATGAACCGGTGGAACACGCCGAAGGCGGCGAAGATCACCAGGACGCCCGGCAAATGGAAGTTCCAAAACGCCTCCACCTGCGGGCTGACAGGAATCCCCCACACGCCCACGCGCGGCAGCTTCTGGTCGATCGACCCGCCGGCGAAGTTGATGAACATGTTGTAGGTATCCACTGACCGCGGCTTATCCGGCCAGATCGCTCGGGGCACGAAAAACAGAATTGAACCCACATAGGAGCGGCCGAGCAGCAGCCCCTCCTGGTTGGCGCCGGCGAAGGCGGCGACGTCGCCCTCTTCATCGTTCCGTTTGGAAATCTCTTCCGACGCCCTTGTGAACCATTCGGTGGCGTTCTCCAGGGACAAGATGGACCAGTCCACTTGCGAGCTTGTGTAGTCTTGGCGGATCGCCCCCCAAGCGCCAACGACAGCCAGCGCCATCAGGGCGAGGCCAAGGCTCGGCCCCACCAGCACCTTCCGGCTTTTCCACCACCACAAGAGGACGAGAGTGATGAGCGGCGCAATCAGCGAGCTACGGGATCCCGTGACGAGCAGCGCCGACACCAGCGACACCACCAAACCGCCAAGGAACACGGGATTGAAGAAGGCCCGCTTTGCGTACACGAACCAAACAAGCGCGATAACAGTGCCAAACTCGCCCACATCCTGGATGGGTCCGAGCCCGGCGAACGCCGCCCGCCGCCCTCCCCGCATCGCGGCGATAAGGCCCGACAATCCACCGAAGTAAGCAATAAACGCGGCGGTGACCGCCGCCGTCGCCGCAATGCCGATCAGGCAAATAAGGGTGAGGTTGCGCGGCTCGCCGAAGCGGAACTTCGGAACGCTTGTGCGCTTCACTCCAAAGAAGCCCACGTAATATGCAACCAAGGCGGCTGCGAGGACCAGCTTATAATTCAGCCGCGTCGTCGCCAGTTCGGCGTAGCTGGTCCCCAAGGAAATCGCGACGCTTGTCGTTTCAACTTCGAAGGAGACCAGCGGATTGTCGAAAGGGATGATGAGATGCGTCGGGTTGCGGACCACGGCGATCGCGATCTGCAGCACCGCCGGCAAGATAAGGGGGTGCAGCCAACCATAGTTGCGCCGATAAAATAGGATCGGCAGCGCCAGCAGGAATGTATAGAGCATCTCCGCGGCGAACAGCGTCCAGACCTCCGGCCCGAAATCCGGCGAACCGACGGCGTTAAAGCCTGGAAAGGCGACCCTATACAGAAAGAAGTACAGGATCAGCGCGAACCGCTGCGGCCCTGTGATTTCGAGAAAGATGTTGGACCGACCGTTCACGACGCAGCGCCCTCTGCGTTTTTCGCTGAAACGACGCTCTTTACGAACTCCGCATAGCGCGCTCCGTTGCGGCGGGGATCGAAGGTCTGCGCGGTGAACTGAGGCGCACGTACACGGACGGCGGCGCGCAGCTCCTCATCGCCGAGCGCGCGATCGATCGCGGCGCTGAGGCCAGCGTAGTCGCCTTGGGAGACCACGAAGCCGAACTCATGGGCCTCAACGACTTCGCGGGTGGAGCACACATCAAACGTCGCGATGGTGGCGCCGCAGGCCAGCGCCTCAATCACGCAGCGCGGCAGCCCTTCGCGCTGGGAGGCGAGCGCCACCACGTCGCTCGCCCGGTACCAATCAGCGATCCGCGCTGAATAGCCAACGCAGCGCACCGCATCCTGAAGCCCGAGGCGCTCAATGGCGTCGGCGCAAGCCGCCGCGTAGGCGTCCTTCTCCGGCGCAAAATCGCCGACGAAATAGACGAGCGCGTCGGGGTTCTCCGCCTTTAGCTTGGGGATCGCCTGCTCGATAAAGGGAAGCTGCGCCTTCTTTTCCTCAAAGCGGCCGACATAAACGACGGCCTTGCGGCCGGCCTCCATCTTGAGTTCGCTGCGCAGCTCCCCGCGGCGCGCGTCGTCCACCGGTCCGTATACGGCGGGGTCGACGATGCTATAGAGGTAAGCGAATTTGGACGCGTGCTTTGGCTCAAGGGAAGCAGGCTGAAGATCCCGCCGCCAGCTCTCCTCCATCTCCTTGGAGAGCACAAGAAACCGATCGGCGAGCTTGAGCGCCAACCGCCAGGCCCAGGTGGATTTCGCCCCCGGCCGCATGGTGTCGCGCACATTGAAGATCACCGGCGCGCCGACCAGTTTGGCCGCGATAATGGCGTTCCAAAACGCCCGGTGGTCGT
Source organism: Pseudomonadota bacterium (assembly GCA_038747965.1). Classification (GTDB taxonomy): domain Bacteria; phylum Pseudomonadota; class Alphaproteobacteria; order Caulobacterales; family Parvularculaceae; genus JBCDJH01. The sequence goes on along the minus strand of JBCDJH010000056.1, from coordinate 5,966 downwards.
TCACATGGACAGCGGCGGGCCGCAGCTCCCGCAAAAGGCCCCACATCCGCGCATTGTTGCGCAACCGGTCGACGCCGCGCCAAAGCCGCGCGAAGGGTCCGCTGTCGCCGGCGGTGTATTGCTGCTCATTCATCCGCCAAATACGCACATCGGCATGGGCGCGCCAAGCGGCCGTCGTCTTCGTTTCTAAATTGGTGAGGACGCATTTTGAGAGGCCGGGCGCGTTGGCGATCATCTCAGAGATGCTGCGCAGCCCGCCATCGGCGGAGCTGCCGATTTGATGGATGACGAACACCACATCAACGCCTGCGCCGCTGGCGCGCGCGGCGACGGGCGCTGGGGACGCCGCTGGCCCATGCTCGATCGCAGACGCAGCCGACATTTCGGCCTTTCCCCCCAACTCACCAACCGGATCGAACTCGGACCCGGCTATCGAACTCTCAGGCGAGCCGCCCATCGCTCACCCCCTAAGGCGGCCCGCGTCCGCCTCTTCTTTCACCTTATTCCAAAACATGCGCCGCCGCGCGTCCAGCTTTTCTGACGCGAACTCCGCCGCTTTCCGGAAATTTCGCTGCGCGGCGGCGATCCTGTCGTCCGGCGCGAGCGCCGTCGCCATCTGCCGCGCCAAGGTTCCATGGTCGCCCGGCGTGTGAAGCGCCGCAGGATCCACGAGCTCCGCCGTGCCGCCGGCGTCGGAGGCCAGCGCCGGCGCGGCGCGGCTCATCGCCTCGATCAGCCCGCGCGGCAAACCTTCCTGAAAGCTGGCCTGCACGTAAACATCAATTGTGTCGAGCCATTTTAGCACCGCCTCGCCGCGCGGCAGCGCGCCCTTGAACGTCACCGCGTCGCTGAGGCCGAGGGCCCGCGCCTCTTCCAACCAGGGCGCCACATCGCCGGGGCCGACAACCTCCATGGTGAGGCCCGGAACGGTCTTGCGGGCCTCGGCCAGCGCCTTCATGGCGATATCGACGCCTTTGGAGCGGTGAAACAACGCCGCCAACATGCCGAGGGTAGGCGCCGCGTCGCCCGCCTTGCGAATGCCGTCCAGCCTGGCGTCCAGCAGAGCTTCGTCCGGCTCCGGTAATTGCACGTCAGAGACGCCGGCGACATGGGCGCCGGGCTTTGGCGGGTAGCGCTTTTGAAGAAACTCTTGGCTCACATAGATGGCGTGATCGGCGCGGGCCACGGCCCGCTTCATCCTTGAGAGGGCAAGAGGGGCGTAGAGACTGGCGAGCTTCGCCCCATGGCCGCGAAGGCCGTCCCAAACGCACGCCACCACCTCCACGGCCGAGGTCATCCCGCGGCGCTGAGCGAGGGTGAGCGCGGCGAGGCCAATCTCGCTCGGCAGCCTCGCAATCACTGCGTCCACTTGCTCAAGCGCCGGCGCGAGCAACGGCGCCGCAACGCCTGGTCCGTTGAGGAGGCCCTTGATGGAGGACAGATCCGAGACGCCGACGAAGCGCTCCGGCCCATCGAGTACGAGGCTGAGGCGGGAGAAATCCTCGTCCGCCGCCGCCATCCGATCGCGGCCGGCGATCCACACCTCTCCAAAGATCTCCTCATACCGAGCCACCACCGATTTATCGTACTGGCCCGTTGAGAAAATCCGTCCGTCCGGCGCGCGCACGAAGCGATGATCGTGGCAGAACAGCACGCTCATGCGGCGGCCTTCCTCGGGCGGAGGAAGTCGAAATAGCGCTCCGCGATCGTCTGTTTGGCGAAGGCCTCGGCGCGCTGGCGCAGGGCGGCTTTATCGACGTCAGCGTCAAACGCCCGCTCCAAGCCAGCCGCCAGGGCGTCGACATCGCCGACGGGGGTCAAGACCCCCCACTTCCCGTCTTCGAGGATCTCCGCCGGCCCAGCGGGGCAATCGGTGCTAACGATGGAGGCGCCGCAGCACACCGCCTCCGCCACCACATTGGCGAACCCTTCCCAGCGGGACGACAAAACGAAGACCGACGCCGCAGCCATCGCCGCAAAGGGGTTGGAGACGAAGCCCATGAAGGCGACGTCGTTTTCAATCCCAAGCTCCCGGCACAGCGCTTCGAGCGCCGCCTGATCCGGCCCCTGCCCGGCGATCGCCAAGCGGATCTGGCGTGTTGCGCGGACCTTTGCGAAGGCCTTCAGCATGGTGGGATAGTCTTTTTGCGGAACAAGCCGTCCAACGGCGAGCGCGGTGGGGATCGTCTGATCGGCGAGCCAAGGATGCTCCGGCGCTTCGGCCCGCATCCGGTCGACCCGTTCCAGATCGAGCGGATTGTTGATGACGGGAATGGCGCCTCGCCTCTCGCCCCAGATCTTCGACACTTCCTCGGCGACACCCTCAGAAATCGCGATCACCTGATCGGCGGAGGGGTAGAGCCGGCGGATGAAGAAGGGCCAACGCCGCTCCAGGAACCGCGTCTCCCCAACGGATTCCGCCGTCGGATTGTTCTGCACCGAAATCACCAGCCGCAGCGGCCAGCGAAACACCGCCTTGCCGAGCAGCGCCAGCATGTCCGTGGACGGCAAGGCCGACATCATCACATCCGGCCGCGCTTCGCGCACATAGCGGTTGAGCGCGCCAAAGGCCTTGCGCACCTGTCCGGCGCCCAGATCAACGAGGCGCACGTCGCCCGAAATTTCGGAAAGGAGCGGTCCCTGCTTGCGGGTGAGGACGAGATCGACCGTGCGGCCGGTTTCCGCGAGCTGGTTCGCAACAGTGATCATGGCGCGCTCAGCGCCGCCGCCCTGCGCGGCGTGAAGCAAAATAGCGATCCGCTCGCCCGCTTGCGCCCCGACAGAGTGTCCAGGCCCCGTATCCGCCGCCATGCTTATCCCTCCGCACCAGGCGCGCCGCGCCTTCCCGCCGGCGCGGGCCGACGGACTGGACGCGGGTTATAATCCGGAATTATGAAAAAGTTAGATTGTCCGCTTTTCGCCTCGCCGAGACGGACCGACGCGCCGAGGCAGTTCACTGTTTTTTCAAGCCTGGTGTTACATTCTGCGACGCTAGACTTAACCGCCCGCCACACTTGCAAATAGCCTGCTGGGCGCGGCGACGGGCCGAGCGGGAGCCTCAATCATATGACCAAGATCTTTCCGGCCCTCGGCGCGGCGTCACAATCGGCTCGCGAGCGCTATAGCCGAGCTTACCCCGGCCGCCTTGGGCAGATCCTGTTGCTGCTTATTGTCATCGATTTGGGGATGACGGTCTGGAACGCCGCCGCGTTCGCGCCGAACCAGCAGTATGATCCGGAAATGCACGCCGGCCGCATCGCCACGTGCGGCGTCTATACGTCAGGCCGTTACTACAATCCGCCGCTTTATTACGCCCTCGCCTGCCCTGCGATGATCGTCAGCCTGGCGGGTCAGGTGGACATCGTGAACGATATCGCCCGCCCGCTGATGTCTGGCGCCTCCATGGACGAGGTGATCGACATCGTGCGGCCGAAGCTCCACCGGGTGACCCTAGTGGACAAGGCGGCGGGGCCCTTCCTCCAAGCGGTTAATGTCGGCATGTATGCAGCCGTCATCGGGATCTGGATCGTCTACCTTTTCCCTCGATACCTCGCGCCGGGCGCCGCGGCCTTTATCGCCGCCAGTTTGCTTCTCGCCTTGCCAGGGTTTCAAAAGATCACCGCGATGACCAACCCCGACAACATGTTGGTGTTTGGCACAACGCTTGGCTTCTTCGCATTCACGCGGTTGACCGATGCGACGAGGATCGGGTGGCGCGCTGTCGTCCTGTTCGGCCTGCTCATTGGCGCCATCGGCCTTACGCGGCCGTTCGCCGCCATTCCTATGCTGTTTCTCGGGCTCGCCTTCGGCGCCTTGTTGTGGCGCAGAAGCTTGGGCGGCGGAGGCGCAGCGCTGAAGACGGCGGCCCTCAAATTCGTCGCCTTTGGCGTGGTCGCAGCGCTGATGGCGGGCAGCTGGTGGGGGTATCGCCAAGTCATGACAGGCGACGCCTTCACGCTTTATGCGGAGGACTCAGAATACAACCGCATTCACCAGGAGCGCCGAAAAGAGTTCGATTTCGGTGAGTACTATTCCACGTTCCACTATGCGGAGCTCTTGAAGGTCCCAAACCGGCATATCGGCGGCTACGACCCTGAGGATCCCGACTGGCGAAAAAGCCTGAACAATAGCTTCGCCACGCTCTTGTTCTCCGATTATTGGGCCGACCACTGGTTGTACTTTTCTGGCCCCGTTCCTCGAGAGATCGACGACAACGTTCTCCCGAAACGGATCATCTTAATTTACGCGCTGCCGCTGTCGTTGGCATTGCTCGCGCTCATGGCCTACGGCGCAGCGCGCCAAATTGGGACAGCGCGGACGACGCCTTACGCGGCCGAGATTTGGTCGCTGGCGGCCACCCTCATCTTCGGCTTTGCGCTTTACGTGTTGTGGCAACAGGGCCAGTCCCTGGAACCGGGCAAGAATTCTCAAGTGAAATTTATCTACACGGCGAATTTGGCGCCGATCGCGGCGCTGTTTATCGCGGCGGGTACGCCCAAAAAGGCCGAGCCCCTGCTGATCGCAGCGCTCGGGCTCCTCTTCGTCCTGGCGCTGCCGATGTCGTTTTACCGCTGGTGACCGGCGCCGGTTTCGCCGCGGGCGAATGAAATAAGCGCCGGACGGGCTGGGTATCCAGAGACGTTGGAGCGGATCGCCCGCCGATAGACATCGTCGATCCGGCGGACCATTTCGCCCGTGTCCCAAGCGCTGAAGTCGAGGCCCTTCGCCGCTTCAGCAAACCGGGCGCGTTCGTCGTCGTCTTTCAAAAGCCGCGTCAACGCCTTAGCAATCGCATCGAAATCGTCGATTGGGCACAACAAGCCGGACGCCTCGTGCTTCACGACCTGATCGATGCCTGCAAGCTCGGTGGCGACCACGGGCTTGCCGCTCATCGCGAACTGCAAGACCACCCGCGGCAACCCTTCGCGCGACGCGCCATGGACGCACACATCCGCCAAGTGGATGTAGCGCGGCAAATCACTGACATGGCCCAGCAGGATGACTTTGCCGCCGAGCCCCTCCGCCTCGATAAGCGCCTCGATATCGGGACGCAGCGGGCCGTCGCCGGCGACCAACATCACAGCGTCAGGAACGTCGCGAACAACGGTCTTGAAGGCGCGGACAAGCTCGGCGATCCGCTTACGCTCCTCCAAAGCCCCAACGGTTAGAACGAAGCGCGGGCGCGTCTCAGGCGCGTCCCCTTTCGGCCAGAGCGCGCGCCAGTCGGCAGGCTCCGCTGTCTCGTAAGAGGCCACGTCCATCCCGCTCGGCACCACATGATGGATGTCCGCGCGCCCCACGCCGGAGCGAATGCAGGCTTGGCGCAACGCGTCGCTTACGCTGATGAAGCCATGGGTATAGGCCGCGGCCCAACGCTCCAACTGCTTGTAGATGAACATCTTTCCGGGCCAGACATTGTCAAAGGCCAAGATGTGGACGGAATGCACCACTACGGGCGCTTCGGACATGCGCGCCGCAAACCGGCCGATGACGCCGGCCTTGCTCGTGTGGGTGTGGACAATATCCGGCGAAAGCTCGACAAGCGCGCGGGCGAGTTCTCTCAAGCATTTGAGATCTTTCACCAGATCGATATCCCGGATCAGGCTCGGGACCTCGACATCTTTGATGCTCGGATGCAGCCTTGCGATCATCTCTGGGTGCGAATCCGGGCCGCGCACCAAGGAAACCTCATGGCCCGCCTCAGCCTGAGCGTTGACTGTGAGCAATGTGTTTTCGTCCGCCCCGCCGCGGATAAAACGCGTAATGATATGGGTGATTTTCATCGGTGCCATGTCGCGCCTGTTTTAGAACCTCGCCCTTAAAACTCGCGCTTTACGCAGCGCCGCCTGTTACCGGCCGCTTGACCGCAGGGAATGCGCACCGGCAAAGCAAGGTCCATTCCAAGAAAGCCAACCCAGGCGCTTCGCCCGGCGGACAAGCCTGGCGACGTGCAAGCTTGCGAACCG
>JBCDJH010000055.1:0-9250 GCA_038747965.1 Pseudomonadota bacterium | reverse complement strand
TCCAGCGTGCCGCCCTCGCCGGCTTGCTCGTGGAACCCGACAAAGCCCGCGCCGTAGAAGAAAGGTCCGTCCTCCTCAAACGCGGAGCGCGTCACCACATTGATGGTGCCGCCGATGGCGTTGCCGTCGAGCTCCGGCGTCACCGATTTGACGACTTCCAGACGGGACAGGAGAGAGGCTGGGATCACGTCCAGAGGCACGGCCCGCGCAAAATCGCCCCGCTCCGGCGAAGCGACGATGCCGCCATCGATCGTCGTGCGGTTGAAACTGGGGTTGAGGCCCCGGACAATCGGAAAGCGCGCTTCAGCTTGGTCGTTTTGCACGGCGACGCCGGTGATCCGGCGAATAATGGCCGCCGTGTTGAGATCTGGTAGACGGCCGATATCGTCTTGAACCGTCGCATCCAGAATGTTCGCAGAGGCGCGCTTGGCGTCAATCGCCCGGCGCAAGGACAACGCCTCGCCATAGACTTCGATGGTGTCGACGCCGGTCTCGTCGCTCGCCTCGTTCTCTTGGCCGAACGCCGGCGCCGCCGCCAAAACGGCCGCGCCGCAAAGGCAACTGCTCATCAGCCGAGCGTTCTTGAAGCGCATCTCGCGCGATGATTGATGGAATATCGTCATGGTTCGCCCCTTTTTATCGAACGCGGTCTTGCGCCAATCACTCGGCGCGGACGCTACAGGGGTCGAGTTGCTGAAAATATCCGTTTAAGGAAAATTCATGGAAGCTTCAATGAAGCGTCAACCAGGCATCATGAAGAGTTCACCGAGATGTAACGCTAACGTCGTATTTATAGCTTCAGGTGGAATTTGGGTTGTTTGGGGTGGGCTACGCTCTCGCCAACATGGCGCGCAGCGCGTTGAGGCGTTCCGCGCCAGCGGCGAGCCGCGCGGCGGGCGCGGCGTTCAGGCTGGAGACGATCTGTTCAAGATCAGCGGCCGCCGCCGCGATGGAGTCATGACCAAACGAGCCGCCTTGCCCTCGAATGTCATGAGCGTAAGCGGCGAGGTCGGCAAGGAGCCGCACAAGGCCCGACGCCGAGGGAGCCGCCTCATCAAGGGCTTTATCGATGCGGGCTTGAAGCGCATTGGCGGCGCGCCGGGCTTCTTCCAAGAACGCGCCGGCCAGTTCCCTCACCCGGGCCTCGGCCTCGGCGATTTGCGCTTCGCGCAGGGCGTCTTCGCCAGTTTGCCGTCCGCTGGACGCGGAGCCGTCTTCGTCTTGATCATCCCTCATTGGCGGTCTGCCTAGCCCGCCGGCAGCGCGCTCGCGCGCGCCGCGTCGAGATAGCGCGCGCCCGCGACGGACACAGCGCCGCCTGAGGTGTCGATATCAAGCGTCAGCGGATTGCCGGTCGGAATCTCAAGGCCCGGAATATCGGCGTCGCTGATGCCAAATAGATGCTTGGCGAGGGCGCGCAAAGAGTTCCCATGGGCGGCGATCAGTATGTTCTCGCCAGCAAGCAACCGGGGCTCGATCGTCTCCGTCCAATAGGGCATCACCCGCTCAAGCGTGATCTTCAGGCTTTCCGTTCCCGGCAACGCGTCGGGCGCGACGGCTTTGTAGCGGGGATCGAAGCGCGGATGGCGCTCATCGTCAAAGTCTAGGGCCGGCGGCGGCGTATCATAGGAGCGCCGCCAGATATGCAGCTGATCTTTTCCGTGCCGCTCGGCGGTCTCTGCCTTGTTGAGGCCCTGCAGCGCCCCATAGCTTCGCTCGTTGAGCTGCCAGCTCTTCTCAACGGGGAGATACATCCGCTCCATGTTCTCTAACGCCAGCCAAAGAGTGCGGATGGCGCGGGTGAGGACGGAAACATAGGCGCGATCAAACTCAACGCCGGTGGCCTTTAGAAGCGCGCCAGCCTTCGCCGCTTCGGCCCGCCCCGCGTCGGTGAGATCCACATCGGCCCACCCGGTGAAGCGATTTTCAAGATTCCACTGACTTTGGCCGTGGCGCAGCATGGCGATCATAGGCATGGCGATGGGCTCCTTTTCCCCAATCGGAGTGTGATTCGCGCCGGTATAACCTGCGACTAGAAGCGCCGCAAAAGGGCGCGCGTAGCGCCGGCTTATGGGCGCGACGCTTTCCAGCGCGCAACGAAGGCCGCGTAGTCCTCGGGCGTATCAACGCCCGGCGCGGCGCAATCAACTTCGGCGACAGCGATCGACCACCCCATCTCCAAGGCGCGCAGCTGTTCCAAGCGCTCACGTCGTTCGAGCCGCCCCGCCGGCGCGGCCGCAAAGGCCGCAAGGCTTTCCGGCGAAAAGGCGTAGACGCCGACATGCATGAGCCAGTCTTGAGGGCGGGCGATAGGGCCGGCGGCTGGCGGGGCCGGAATAGCGCTGCGGGAGAAATACAAAGCGTCGGCGAAGGCCGGATCGCCTTCGCCAGTCCGTTTCAACACAACTTTGACGCATGCGGGATCTGAGGGCGAGCCCGCGCCTGCGCGCGCATCCTTCGGGAACGGACAGGCCAGAGTCGAGATCGGCCGCCCTGACCCGCGGTGCGCCGCCACCAATCGATCCAGATGCTCCGGCTCGATTTCCGGCTCGTCGCCCTGAACGTTCAATATGACGTCGACCGACGAAGCCGGGAGGCGCGCCGCCGCCTCGGCGATCCGCTCCGTCCCAGATCCGTGGGCGGGGTCCGTCATCGCCGCCTCGCCCCCGAAGGCCCGCACAGCGGCGGCGATCCGTTCGTCATCGGTTGCGACAAGAACCGAACTGACACTGCGCGCCTGGCGCACCCGCTCATAGACATGACGGAGCATCGGCCAACCGGTGTCCGCCAAAAGGGGCTTGCCTGGAAGCCGCGTCGAGCCGTAGCGGGAGGGAATGATCGCAAGCGCGTCCATGGAACGCGAACTTAGTCGCTTACGCCAGCGTCGTCACGCGCGTATGGGCGGGAAGAGACGGGTGCGGGCGATCAGCGTTCCGCGCCGGTGAAGGTTCCGCCCACGGACGCGCGAACCGGCGTCGCCGCGATCCGGCGCCATGCAAGGCTCGATCCGCCCGATTGGCGCTTGCGCCATTCATAGGGCGTGCGCCTCCACGGCTTCACTTGATCTGTGAGATTGTCCAGCACGAAATCGCCCTCCGCCGTTACGACGACAAGCACCGCGTGCGGCCCCGTCCAGGCGCTGTGAGCGACGGCGAGACGCAAAGAGTCGGCTGGCCATCCCAAATCGGAAAGCGCCTGGCGTTTCTCTAAGGCGTAATCCTCACAGTCGCCTTCACGGCCGCCGCTCAGCGAAATGGGCATGGTCCAGTACTCGCGGCGATTGTAGCGATCCAGATCCGTCATCGGCGTAATTTCCGCATTGACGGCTTTGTTCACAGCTTCGAGCTGCGCCCAACGTTTGTCGGTAAGCGGAACGCGCTGGTTTGCGGAGGCATGCCGGGCGCAACGTTCAGGATGGCGCTGGCAGAACGCCATGAGGCCGAGCGGAGCCGTCGCCTCCTCGGCTTCCGGCATTGGGGTGCTCAGCGTACCGCTGCTCGCGCACGCCGCCACAGATAGGCTCCCTAGAACGCTTATGGCCAGATTGCGAAGCGTGCTTGAGATACCCGTCATTGCGACCTCCAGGACTTGTGTGTCGTGGAGAATGCAGACGGCCTCTTGGAATTCCGTTCACTCCGCTTGCGGAAATAAAATCAATTGCTGCTCGAACTTTCGGAGAATTTTACTTGAATTGAAAATTGGTTCGTAAACGGCTCAGTAAGGCTGACAAGCTCTAACGCCGTCCGATAAAATACATCGACAATTTTAGGAAAATGCGCCTGGCAGCCGGCCCGTCAACGACAGCCGAGGCCCGCCTTAAGCCGTCCGCGTCGGCTGCACTCAGCTCACATGAGCCCGCGCGAGTTGTTTGCAACGCAGCATAGAATCCTGCGCGCCAACGCGAACATTTTATAGTTACCGAAAATAAACCATAAACGCTAGAGTTCGCCGATAAAATTCGCCTATAGAGGGAACGGGTCGCGATTCAACGTTTGTTAAATGTTGATCGCCAGCTTACGGCCCATCGCTTCCTCGGGCTGACGGCGCGAGACGAGCGAGCCCGGCAGGCCCATCGCAGAACGGCGGAGCTCAACCATGGCGCAGATTTATCCTCATCCCCGCTTGGTGGAAGCCGATTTTGGAATGCGCGCGCGTGCAAACCGCCGCGCGCCAGAGGTCGCTCTCGACGCGGGCGCCGAAAAATGGCCCGTCGCAGCGACCGCGCTGTTCGCCGTCACGGCGAGCGGGGCGCTATGGGTGGGGCTCGGCGCAGCGCTCCTTAAAACGCTCGCCTAACGGCTGCGCGTTTTCCAACGCGTTAGGGACCTCGCTTAGGGCCAAAACGGGTCGGTCTCATTTTTCAAGCAAGAGCGCGCGGCGGCGCTAGGTTCAGGCCGTCATCCGGCGCCGCAACCTGGAGAACGCGGCGATGCAGCCAGCGGCGCCTCCTGCCGCGCCAATAAGGTTCGCGGCGGCGTCATAAACGCTCGCCTCGCGCGCAGGCAGCGTCGATTGCACAAGTTCGAGACAAACGCCCCACGCGCCAAGGGCGAAGACCGCCACCGCCCACGGCGCGCCAAAGCGCGAGAGGGTTTGCGGAGCGGAGGCGACAGCCAAGAGGCCGAGCACCGCGTAGGCGAAAAAGTGCTTGAGCTTGTCGCTCTGCCCGGGGTTGGGCGTCGGATCGAAGCTGAAGATCGAGAAGACAGTCACCGTCAGCAACGCCGCGACAAAAAGGGCGCGCGCGCTTTGTGTGAACGTCTCCGTGGATATGAAACGCAACGCGGACATGCGACGCAGCTAGGACGGCGAGCCGCCGCGCGCGGCGAGTAAAGATCGCTCCCAGTCGATGGCGGTGCGAACGATGAAATCCAGATTGTCGTAACTGGGCGTCCACCCAAGCTCGCTCCGGATAGCGGCGCTGTCAGCCACAAGCTGGGGCGGATCGCCGGCCCGGCGCGGCGCGACTTGGGCCCTTAAGTCCATGCCCGTCACCCGCTCCACAGCCGCGATCACCTCACGCACGGAAAACCCTCGCCCATAGCCGCAATTAACGGTGATCGAGCCTGGCTGGGCGCGGAGACGGCGCAGAGCCGCCACATGCGCTTCGGCCAAATCGGTCACGTGAATGTAGTCGCGCACGCAGGTGCCGTCGGGCGTTGGATAATCGTCGCCGAAGATGCTCATGCCGTCTCGCAGCCCCACCACGACCTGGGCGGCGATCTTTATGAGATGGGTGGCCGCGGGCAGCGCTTGGCCCGCCCGGCCCTTCGGATCGGCCCCCGCGACGTTGAAGTAGCGCAAGACGGCGTGATCAAAATCATGGGCGGCGGCGACGTCTTCCAGCATCCACTCAGTCATGAGCTTTGAGCGGCCATACGGCGAAATGGGATGAAGGCGCGTCGCTTCGTCAATCGGCGTCCGCGTCGGGTTGCCGTAAACGGCCGCAGTTGATGAAAAAATGAACTTCTTAACCCCGGCCGCGACGCACGTCTCAATCAGCTTCCGGCTCTTAACGGTGTTGTTCAGGTAGTAATCGAGCGGCTTTTCCACTGACTCCGGCACAACGATGGAGCCGGCGAAATGGATCACCTCTTTGACGTCGTAGGTCTCAAAGACGCTTCGAATGAGGTCTGGATCGCCGATGTCGCCTTGAATGAGCGGCGCGCCAGCGGGCGCAAAATCCTTAAATCCGGTCGAGAGGTCGTCCACGATGACGGGCGTCTCGCCCGAATCCATCAGCGCCAACACCGTATTGGAGCCGATATAGCCCACCCCGCCGGTCACCAGTACGCTCATTTGGAAAAGCCTCCTCCAACTTGAGAACCGGCTTGGGCGGGCCCCAAGGCCGCGGCGATGGCGCGTTTTCGCACAACTGGGCTGCAAAGCTTATAAGCGGCGTGGTAGGGGCGCGCCCCCCTCCCTGGCAACCCTCTTACACGCGCGGTGTTACATCATGGTTCGCGTATCGTCGCCATGGCGAAATCGTGGGATCTGTTTGACACAAGCCTTATGATCGCCCACTTCAAAGGGGAGTAAGCCTGGTGGCGGTTTTTTGCCGTTAATAAGTGGCGGTTTGGGGACGGATCGGGATTTGCATAGGCGCTGGAATGGCGGAACGTGCAAATACGGCGCGCCACGAAAGTGGCCTGGACCGAAGACTGTGGGGTGGCGGCATGTTGGCGAACTTGTTCGGCAAGACACGGCAAAACGAGTCTGAAGCGCCGGAGGGCATGCGCATTTATGCTGTCGGCGATATTCACGGCCGCGCCGACCTTTTGAACGACCTGCTTAATCTTGTCGCCGACGACATGAACGACGCCGACGACCTTGTCGTGCGGCTCGTGTTTCTCGGCGATTATGTCGATCGGGGCTTCCACTCCAAAGAGGTGATCGAACGCCTGGTGGAACTCAAAACCCAGACGTCCGGGCTCCATTTCTTGAAGGGGAACCACGAGCAGGCGATGGCTCAGTTCCTAAACGACGCCAGTGTCGGCCATGTCTGGCTGGAATATGGCGGGCTTGAAACGCTTCATAGCTACGGGGTCCACTGCGTGCGATCCTCCTCGGACACCGGCGCCTTCGAACAGGCGCGCGAAGAACTCAATGAGAAACTGCCGGAATCTCATCGCCAGTTCCTCTCGGAGTTAGAAATCAGCGTCGAGTATGGCGACTACTTTTTCGTGCATGCCGGCGTGCGCCCAGGCGTCGCACTCGCCGATCAAGACGAAGAAGACCTGCTTTGGATTCGAGACGACTTCATTCGCTCCAACGCGAAGCATGAGAAAGTCATCGTTTACGGCCACACGCCGTCGGAATCGCCGGTCGACAAAGCCGCGCGCATCGGCGTCGACACAGGCGCGTACATGACGGGTCGCCTGACCGCTGTCGCGCTACAGGACCGCGATCGCTACTTTATTTCGACGGACTAAGGCCGGCGGCCTCGCCGCCGTTTGGCGAGGTCCAGAGGTCTAGACGCCGCTGGAAGTCCCTGCCCGAACCGTGCCATGAGTGACGACTGTCCTTCATGAAGGCGTGGTTCGACCAGTTTGAGCGCTTCGCAAAAATCATCCCTCGCCGTTGTTCTCGGCGTCAACGGCCAGGACGGCGGATATCTAGCTGAGGCGCTCATGGATCGAGGCCGGCCGGTGAGTGGGGTCGGCCGCCAATCCGGGCCGGCATCGGGCCTCGTCGGCCTGCACGAGTATAGGCGGCTCGACCTGACCAGGCCGAAAGAAGTCGAGCGGACGCTCCTCGAAACGGAGCCGGCGACGATCTTTCATTTCGCCGCCATCCATAAGTCAGGGGGCGCGGCCCTCGACGACGTGGCGAGCGACGCCTTTCAAGTGAACGTCGCCTCGGTTCAAACCAGCCTTGATTACGCCCGGCGCCGCATCGTAGCCGGCGCGCCCTCCCCCCGTATTATCTACGCCAGCTCGTCGCGGGTTTTCGGAGCGCCGCTCGCTGGCGCCATCACCGAGGCGCATCCGCTCCGGCCGAACGACTATTACGGCGTCACCAAAAAGCTCGCATGCGAACTCATCGACTTCTATCGGTCTGCACATGGCGTTGACGCCGCCGCCATTCATTTCTTCAATCATGAATCCGCCAGACGCCCCGAAGACTACTTTATCCCGACACTGACGTCCTCAGTCATCTCGGCTCTCGCCGGGGCGCCGCGCTCGGAGATTCCGCAAGTGCGTTCGCTCGATTTTCATTGCGATTGGGGAGACGCGGCCGAGTATATGGATCTCGTCGCACGCTTCGCTGAAGCCCCCTCTATTCAGGATTGCTTGCTCGCCACGGGCTCCACATGGCGGGCCCAGGATTTGGCGGAGGCCTTATTCGCGGCCTTCGGTCTCGATTGGCGCGATTGGCTTGACGCAGAACCGACCGCGCCAGCCCCAGCGCCGTTCGAAGCCGACCCTTCACGCTTCGCGCGCATCGCCGGAGCTCGCCCGACGCGCACCATTCTGGAGCTTTGCGTTGATCTCGTGCGCGCCGCCGGGGCGGATGCGCAGCGCGGCGCGGCCCTCGCCCCATGACCCGCGGCGCGCCGACGCCGCCGCGGGTCACCGTTATTATCGTCAATTATAACTCCGGCCACGACTTACGCGACTGCGTCGATACGCTTCTTACACAGACATTTCCGGCCTTCGAGATCCTGATCATCGACAACGCGTCCGCTGACGGATCGATTGAAGCTTTGGGCGACCCGCCGGCCAAGGCGAAAATCCTCCGCCAACGGGAGAATCTCGGTTTCGCCGGGGGTAACAATCTCGCAGTCCGGGCGGCGACCACACCACTCGTGGTTCTTCTGAATCCCGATACGCTGGCCGAGCCCGATTGGCTGGAATGGTTGGTGGACGCAGCCGATCGGTATCCGGACGTCGCGATGTTCGGGTCGACGCAGATCGACTTGGCGCGGCCCGACCGCCTCGACGGCGCAGGCGACGTGATGCACGGGACGGGCTTCATGTATCGCGGCCACCATGGCGCGCCGGCGGAAACCCTTCCCGGACGCGGCGAGGCCTTCGCGCCTTGCGCCGCCGCGGCCCTCTATCGGCGCGACGCTTTTCTAGGCGCCGGCGGGTTTGACGAGCAGTTCTTTTGCTATTGCGAGGACGTCGACCTCGCATATCGGCTGCGTCTATCCGGACACCGATGTTATCAAATCGCGGAGGCGCGCGTCCGCCATAAGGGATCGGCCTCCACGTCAAAGCGCAGCGATTTCGCCCTCTATCACGGCTCCCGCAATCGGATCTGGACGTTTGTGAAGAACACGCCGGGGCCCATATTCTGGCCGCTTATCCCGATTCACGCGGGGCTCACCTTGATCTTGATGCTGATGGCGCTGCGCCGCCCCAAAGAGCTGCGCGCGATCATACGCGGCGTGCGGGACGGCCTGAAAGGCTTGCCTGTGATTTGGCGCGACCGCCGCGCCATCAGCCGGCTTCGCACGGCACGCCTCGGCGACATCGCGCGGGCCCTCACCTGGTCGCCCATGAAGCTTGCGCGCCGCGAGGCGGACATACGGCCGATTGAAGGAGGGCCAGGCGACGCGCCTTAAGCGGAGCGCGCCGCCGGGCGCGACAAGGCCACCTCGCTCGCCGGCAAGGGCGCGCCAAACAGATGGCCTTGACCGAAGTCTACTTGCATCTCAAGCACCTCGATGACGTCCGCCTCGGTCTCCACTTTCTCCGCCACCAGATCGATCCTGTAGCGGTTCAGAAGCTCCTTGAAATCTTCC
>JBCDJH010000054.1:0-9259 GCA_038747965.1 Pseudomonadota bacterium | reverse complement strand
GGCATCGGAGGACGCGAAATAGTCGTCGTTCAAGATGTTCTGCGCTCTGAAGCCGATTTCATAAAGACCGCCAAACGCCTGGAACTCGCGCGAAGCGACAAAGTCGAGGGAAACGGGAAGCTGTTCGGTCGTGTCGTTGATCCGCGCGCCGGTGGCCTCGCTGATGATCGTACCCGCCTCCCGAATACGCTCACTGGTGTAATTCACAAGCAGCGTAGCGCGAGAGTTGTTCTCGAGATCCTGGTACCCGATCTGGAGGTTGGCGAGATGCTCCGACTGCCCCTGCAAGCGCCGGCCGCTGTCGATGAACGTGTCCGCTGAGCGCTGTTGGATATTTTGTTCGAAATTGTTGGTGCCCGGGAAGAAGAAGGTGAGTTGCTGATCGCCCGCCTGCACTTCGGACTCCGACCAGGTGTAGTTTGCCGATAAGATCAGCTCTTTGGTGGAGAGCATTCTGCCAATCCACCCGTCTTGATCGAAGCGCTGCGAGAAATCGAAAAGGTCGAACCGTTTTTCGAACTCGAACTCCGCGCCATAGAGTTCGGCTGCAGGAGCGTTCACGAAGAAAGTTCTGAAAGTCTGAAGCCCTGACGACGCCTGAACCTGCTCGATCGGGTTGGTGAGATCCTTGTAGAAACCGCCGATCGTGATGAACTGATCGCGGCCGAAGTACCATTCGAGACGGCCATCGATGTTGTCGATCTCCGCATTCTGAAGGAACGGGTTACCCACGAACAACTGTTCCGTATCCGTGTCGAGGAAGAGCGTCGGGGTCAGCTCCCGGAACTGCGGCCGAGTAATGGTCTGCGAGTAGCCGAGGCGAAGCTGCAGGTTCTCGGCGAAGTTCCAAGTCAACGTCACCGCCGGGAGGAAGTAATCTTCATTGATCTCCCGCGTGTCCTGAGGCTCAAGCACGCCGTCTTCGATGAACGCCGTCGTCGTGGACTGGCTGCCGTCTTCATAACGGAACCCAACGGCGGCCCGAAGGAAATCTGTCAGTTGAGCGTCAGCGCCCACATAGAACGCATCGACGACAAGCGAGCCCGATGAATCGCCAGGGAACTGCGCGTTGTTTGGTTGCTGATCAATTTGCAGCAAGTCGTTGAAGAAGTTCTCCGGCGTGAAGACTTCATTCGGCGGCCGGAAGGCGAGCGGGTTGTTCGAGAGCCCACCCGTGTTGATTTGATACTCGCGGTCCAGCGCCTCACGCTCATTGTCCGTCCGGGCGTAGCCGGCCTTCAACTCAACGTCGACCGGACCAGCGTAGACGGGCAACTTAAAGTCGATGCCGCCGCTGAAGTAATTGTCTTCAATCTTGTTGAATCCGAGCTGAACGGCGTCTGCGCGGGGCTCATAGAAGAACCGACCGTCCGCGGCGCGCACAAACGGGATGCTGTTCTCGTAAGGAGAGTCCCGGAACGCTTCCGAATAAGACACCCGCCAGTCGACGGACAAATCCGCCAGTTGCGGGAAGTAGTGTTCGCCGTTCGCTTGGGTCACCCAAACCTGGCGCTCAATGAACTGCGTGTTGTCCACCCGGCCCGGCACGTCCTCGATATCCGACTCAAAGAACCGAACGCCGGCCTCTTTCGATGTCTTACGAACGACAAGGCCGAGCAGGTTGAACTGATGATTGTCATAGACATCAAAGCCCGCGGAGAAGAGCGCGTTGGTTTTGATGATGTTCTCAGTCGTCGTGAAGTCGGAGCTTTCAAAGCAGGTCGTGCCCGCGCCCTGGTTGAAAATGCTGGCGCAGATTTCGCCGCGGCGCGTCTCCCACTCATTGCCGTAGCCCAAGGTAGAGACGATGCCGATCGAGAGCGCGTCGCTCACGTCGAACCGATCGCCATAGGACGCGCTGAACCCAACATTGGGACGGCGATCGCCGCGCGTCACCGTCAACGTATCGTCATAGTTGAAGCTCGCGCCGATCTCATTCAGCGTCGCATCATTGAAGTTGCCGCTGTTCAGATTGTCGGTGGCGAAGAAGGGCGCGACCGCGTCCGGAATATTACGGGCGCCTCCGTCAAAGCCGGTGAAGTCCTGGCTGCTGCCCTCATAGCTCAAACCGCTGCGAAGGTTGCTCTCCGTATTGATAGAGCCGCTGATCGAAATCTCGCCGAACCGCTCATCCGGCACCGTCTTGGTGCGAATATCGATGAGACCGCCGCCGAATTCGCCTGAATATTCGGGCGAGAATGTCTTTTGAACCAAGCTGCCGCTTAAGATCGACGTCGGGAACAGATCGAGAGGCGCAACCCGGCGAAGCGGCTCCGGGCTTGGGATCGGCGAGCCGTTCAAGGTAGCGGCCGAATAGCGCTCGTTCAGACCACGAACGTACACAAACTTGCCTTTGGCGAGGGAAAGACCCGTCACCCGGCGCAACGCCGCGGCGATATCGCTGTCGCCTTGCCGCTGAAACTTAATCTCATCGAGAACGCTTGAGATCTCGGAGGTGGCGCGCTTCTCGTCCGGAATAAACTCGCCTCGGATGAGGATCTCATCAACGGACGGCGGCGCAATGACCGGCGCGCTCGAACTCGGCTCCTGAGCGAACGCAGCGCCCGTCCCGGCCAGAGCTGTTGTTAAAAAAAGCCCCAGAAACGTTTGAGAGTTACTGGTCATCATCCCCACCTTGATGTTCTGCCGAATTTTCCGGAAGCGAAACACAAATCAAAAAACACAAAACGGCGGGGGCTCCTTGAAGAGCCCCCGCCGGCGCTTTGCCTCAGCTCAAACCGGCTTACGGAAGAGCAATCGTCCATCCTTGGAACCAATCGTCGTCAGCGTCGGCGACGGCGCCGATGTACGTCGTGGTTTCAAAGAAGTCGTCGTTGAACGGAGCAGCCGACAGGTCGACAGCGTTCACGGCCAGTTCCTCAGTTCCAGGAACGAGGTTGGTGGTCGTGATGACGGTCGTCGCACTTTCGACGTTGTTATCGCCGAGCGGGAAGATCGCCGCCGCATCGCCTTCAAAGTTGTCGGTGTTGTTCGCCAGGAAGATGGACTGGAGAACGCCAGGCTCTGCGTTCGGCGTCGCGAAGGCGTCGACGGTGGAACCCGCTTCAGCTTGCTCGATGTCGAGACCGGAGCTGGATGCGCCCGACCAACCAACGATGATGCCGTTGACGATGTTGCCGAGCGTGCCGCGACGGAAGTTCGCGCCAGTGTCGGCCGCATCGATGCCCGAACCCACAACCGTGAAGTTCGACAGCGACGGGTTGGAGATCGGCGTACGGAGTTCGTCGCCGTTCCGGTTGTCGGCTTCGATGCCGCGCGGATCGGAGCTGAGCACCGTGTCGCCTTGAACGACGATCGCGTATTGGACTTTACCGGTCCAGCCGTCCGTCCAGTCGAGGCTGTCGTCGCCTGCCGCCGTCACAACCACGTGGGTCGCGTTGGTGGTGCCGCCGAACCATTCGACGCCGTCATCCGCGTTCGCATGAACTTGGATGAAGTCCGCGGACGTGTCGGAACCCGTTCCTTGGAAGGCGATGCCGTTCAGCTCGTCTTCGTTGTTGATCAGGTTACCGGCGTATTGAACGCGGGTGTAGAGCAGCGAGCCGGAATCATCGGCCACGGTCGCGCCGCCATAGAGGCCGGACGCGCCTTCACCGAAGGCTTCACAATCCACGGAACCCGGCACAGCGGCGGGGTCTTCGCAGTTGTTGATTGGCGCGCGGCCGTTGATGACAAGACCGCCCCATTGGCCGCGGCCAACGGTTTCGCCTTCGACATCTTGCCGGCTGGTGAGCACCACCGGCGCATCGGCCGTGCCGTTGGTGACAAGCTCAGAGCCGCGCGCGACCACCAGGTAGTCTTCGCCGGCCGAACCAAACACCGTCACGCCCGGAGCGATCGTCAGCGTCGCTTCGACGCAAGACATCAGCGGCGCGGCAGGATCGGCGCCGCAGTCTTCACCGACAAACACCGCGCCCGACAGAGCGTAGAGGTTGCCGGAGGAGAGCGTCAGATCTTCGGTGATCGGTCCGGAGACGACGCAGACATTCTCGCCACCGATCGGCGGCAGAGTGTCGAGGCCGGCCGGGCAACCGTCAGCGGATTCTTCGAACACAGCGAAGGTCCAGCCGGCGGCCCAGTTGTTCTCCAGCGTATCTTCGCCGTCGAACGCGCCAATGGCGGGCTCGGCCACGAAGAACGGATCGGCGAGAACCGTCGGCTCAACCGCAAGCTCGTTGGTGCCTGGGAAGAGGCCGGTCAGCGTGCTCGCGCCGGTCGCGTTGTTGTCGCCAGCCACGAAGATGGCTTCCGCGTCGCCTTCAAAGTTGTCGGTGTTGTCCGAGAGGTACACAGACTGAAGGATGCCCGGAGCCGCATTCGGGTTGGAGAACGCGTCGACCGTTGAGCCAGCTTCGGACTGCTCGATGTCGAGACCGGAGCTGGAGGCGCCGGACCATCCGGAGATGATGCCGTTTACAACCGTGCCGAGCGTGCCGCGGCGAAGGTTGGCGCCCGTGTCGGCCGTGTCGATGCCGGAGCCGAGAACGGTGAAGTTCGACAGGGTCGGCTCGGAGATCGGCGTACGGAGTTCGTCGCCGTTCCGGTTGTCGGCTTCGATGCCGCGCGGATCGGAGCTGAGCACCGTTTCGCCTTGCTGCACGATCGCGTATTGCACGCGGCCGTTCCAGCCGTCCGTCCAGTCGAGGCTGTCGTCGCCAGCGCCCGTCACAACAACGTGCGTCGCGTCGACGGTGCCGCCGAACCACTCAACACCGTCGTCGGCGTTGTTGTGGACTTGGATGAAGTCAACGTCGGTCGTGCTGCCAACGCCTTGGAAGGCGATGCCGTTCAACTCGTCTTCGGAGTTGATCAGGTTGCCGGCGAACTTGACGACAACGTATTGCAGCGAACCGCTGTTGTCGGCGGGAACGTCGCCGCCGTAGAGGCCGGAGGCGCCTTCGCCGAACGCTTCACAATCAGCGGAGCCAGGCGTCGCGGCCGGGTCTTCGCAGTTGTTGATCGGCGCGAAGCCGTTGATCACCAGGCCGCCCCATTCGCCGCGGATGTTCGCCGCGTCCCGGCCGCCGTTGGTTTCAATGTCGATGACGTCTTGGATGCTGGTCATCGTGATCGGCGCCATTGCGGTGCCTTGCGCGTCGATCGTCGAGCCGCGCGCGATGACGAGGTAGTCCTCGCCAGCGGAACCAAACATCGTGACGCCGGCAGGGATCGTCAGGCTCGCGGCGACGCCGCCGTCGGAACCCGTGTCCGTACCGATGAACACGCCGCCTTCGAGGGCGTAGCCGTTCTCGGCCGTCAGCACCACGTCGCTAGTGATGTCGCCCGTGAGCAAGCACGCTTCAACGGATGGCTGACCGTCGTTCTCGATGGTCGTCAGCGTCGTGCCGGTCGGGCAAGCGTCGTTCGGCACCAGGTCGATGTCAGCCATCGGCGTCGGCGTCGGGGTTGGGGTCGGAGTAGGTGTCGGCGTCGGAGTGGGCGTCGGCGTCGGAGTGGGTGTCGGCGTGGCTGGATCGTCATCGCCGCAGGCCGCGAGCGCAACGCACGCGCCTCCGACCATGAGCATCGTCCGCAGTCCGGTGATGGCTTTCATGGATTTCCCCCAAGAAAGGATTGAAACAAACGGGCGTCTGGGCGAGCGCGACTGCGCGCGTCATCGCCGAGGACCCCGCGCGCTTGTAGGCCGTTAATATTTCACTTTCTTGACAGTTCGGCCGCGCGCCTGAAATTTCTGCGAACGATCCGAAGTCAGCGTCGCTCTTTCAGCGTGCGGTTGAGTTTCGGCGCACAAAGCCCGTTTAAGGGTAAATTCGCCCGTACACGGCGGACTGCGTGGTGATCCAAACCGCGAGAATCGCTGCGGCGATATGCGGGCCGAAGGCGATGGCCTGCGTCGACGCCACGCCGCGTCGCCGAAGCGCTGCGGACGCCCCCACAAAGCCGAGCCCCAAGAGGCTCGCTGTCAAAACAATCAGGGGCAACGCCGCCCAACCGCACCATGCGCCCCCAGCGGCCAGCAGCTTTGCATCGCCGCGCCCGAGACCATCGACGCCCCGGAGCGCCTTGTACGACTTCTCCAGTGCGACGAATGCGCCGTAACCGACGCCGGCGCCAAGAAGGCCGTCCGCAAACCCGGCGAGACCGGCGCTCCAGCCCATGTAAAGGAGCCCGGCAGCCAGGAGCGGCAAAGTGAGTCGGTCCGGCAGATACCCGGTTCGCCAATCGATCCAGGCGAGCGCAGCCAGCGTTCCGGCGAGCGCCGCGCCCGCAATCCACGGCGCGAAATACAATGCGTCGGCCATGGCGCGTCCTCTCCTCGCTCCGGGCGGCGGCGCTGACGCCAAGCCGTTCAGCGTTCGCCCGGACCACGCCTCTATATTACGGTTGCGGCGCGCGGCGCATCCGTGCACTCAAGATTTGAACCTACGCCGCCGGGCGCGGGCAGCCTCTCCCGCCTATAGGAGCCGCGCATGCGTGACCGCTTCTGTAAAATCGTCGCCACCTTTGGGCCCGCAAGCGCCGCGCCTGACGCGTTGCGGCTGCTGCACGAAGTCGGCGCGGACGTCTTTCGACTGAATTTCAGCCACGGAGATCATGAAACCCACGGCAAAGTCGTGAAAGCGATTCGCCGAGCCGAAGCGATCAGCGGCGTTCCGATCGCCGCAATCGCCGACCTTCAGGGGCCGAAACTGCGCGCCGGCGTGTTTAACGGCGGCGGCGTCGATCTCGCCTACAAGCAAACCGTTCGCATCGAGGCGTCCGATGCGCCGGGATCGGACGGCTTCATTCGGATGCCGCATCCGGAAATTGTGGGCGCCCTCGTCCCCGGCGACGTCCTCAAGCTGGACGACGGCAAGCTGCAATTGACGGTGACAGCGGCGGACGGCGACAGCGTCGAGGCGGTCGTCGATGTGGCCGGCCGCCTTACGGATCGCAAAGGCGTCGGCATTGTCGGCAAGATGCTGCCGATCCCAGCGCTTACCGAGAAGGACAAGCGCGATCTCGCCTTCGCGCTTGAGTGCGGCGTCGATTATGTGGCGCTCAGCTTCGTCCAACGCCCCGAAGACGTTCTGGAAGCCCGCGCGCTCATCGGCGACCGGGCCGGGATTATCGTCAAACTCGAAAAGCCCTCGGCGATCGATTCGCTGGAGCGAATCGTCGACATCGCCGACGGCGTTATGGTCGCGCGCGGAGATCTGGGGGTCGAGCTGCCGCCGGAACAGGTGCCGGTCATTCAGCGCCGCATCATTCGGTGCTGCCGGGCGGCCGGAAAGCCCGTCATCGTGGCGACGCACATGTTGGAATCGATGGTCGACGCGCCGACGCCGACGCGGGCTGAAGCCTCAGACGTGGCGACCGCCGTCTATCAGGGGGCGGACGCCGTGATGCTATCGGCCGAATCAGCTGTCGGGCGCCATCCGCCGGCCGCCGTGGCGATCATGGACCGCATTATAAAAGCGGCGGAGACAGATCCCGAGCACTGGCGGGCCTTGGACATGGAGGCGCAGAAGCCGGAGGCGACGACGGCTGACGCCATCTCCCTGTCTGCGCGCCACATATCTAAAGTGCTGAATTGCGCTGCGGTGGTCGCTTTCACCACCACAGGATCGACGGCGCTGCGTCTGTCGCGAGACCGGCCGCCTTGCCGTATCCTTGGCGTCGCACCGGCCCATGATGTCGCCCGCCGTCTGGTGCTCGCTTGGGGCGTCGCGCCGTCGGTCGCGCCGGACGTGGAGCGTTTTGAAGAGATGACCGCGCTCGCCGAGGAGATCGCAAGAGAGAAGGCGCAGGTGCCAAACGGCGAACGCATTATCATCACGGCGGGCATCCCCTTCGGCCGCGCGGGCAAAACGAACACGATCAAAATCAGCCGCGTCGGCGCAGCTTGACCGGCGGGCCCGGCACGCTCTGCTAAGAAGGCGCGCTTAGCTGGAAGGGGCCCTAGGCTCGGACGGCGGGCGCCGTTTGCGCCGCCGATGACGTCGGCCGCGGCCCGAACGCGAATTCATCAACGACAATAGGACGCCCTCTCGCAAACCGCGGTCAGCCACGCGTATGCGCTCAGCCGGCCAAATGCCGAGGATCGCCTCAAGGATCGCACAGCCGGCAACGACCAGGTCGGCGCGCTCAGCGCCAATGCAGGGTTGCGCGACACGTCCCTCATACCCCATGCGCCGCAGTCGCTCTGAGACCGACCGCGCGTCGACCGCGCTCATCCAAAGTCCGTCCACCAAGCGACGCTCATAGCGAGGCAAGTCCAAGAAAACGCCGGCGATACTTGTGACGGTGCCTGAAGTGCCAAGCAGATGTCCCCGCCCCGCCTCGAAGATCTCGGTGAGCCCGGGCGCGCAGGCCTTGCGGATCTCATCCGCCACAAAGGCCGCCATGGCGGCGTATCCCTCCGCCGAAATATCGCGGCCGCCGAAACGCTCAGACACCGTCACCACCCCGTAAGGCAGGGACACCCAGCCGCCGATGCGATCCACCATGCGCCCGCCGTCTTTGGTCCCGTCCCCTTTGGCCGTGTCTCGATCTCGCAAATCAAGCCAGCTGATCTCGGTGCTGCCGCCGCCAATGTCGAAGATCAACGCCGCGTCCGCCGCCATGTCGATAAGCTGCGCGCAGCCTTCAACGGCGAGACGCGCCTCCTCAGCCGGCGATATGATCTCAAACCGCAGGCCGGTCTCAGACTGCACGCGCGCCAGAAAAGCGTCGCCGTTCGCCGCGCCTCGGCAAGCCTGGGTGGCGATGCACCGGGCTCTGGCCACATCGCGCCGCTCCATTTTTTGGGCGCAGACGCGCAGCGCGCCGATCGTCCGGCTCATGGCCGCGTCGGACAGCTGGCCGCTGGCGGCGACGCCCTCCCCCAAGCGCACAATCCGTGAAAACGCGTCGACCACACGAAATCCGCGGCCTCGCGGCGAGGCGATCAACAACCGACAGTTATTAGTGCCGAGATCAATGGCGGCGAAGCGTGGCGGGCCGCGGCGGCCTTCGGGCTTTGCGCTGGCCCCGCTGCTCGCTGCGGGCGCGCCGCCGGCGTTTTTCCTTGGTGGACGCCGCCGCTGGGGCGCGTCCGCATCCGATCCTTCACTCATACGCGTCCTCGCGGCGCGGTCGACGCCCTCAGGGCCCGCCGCCGCGCCTGATTCTTTTTAAGCTGGGCGCGCTGCGCACGCCGCGCCGCTCGTCCAAAATCAACCTACCGCGAGGATGTGGCCGAAAGGTAGCCGGGCGCGACTAATCGTCGGCCGAGGCGCTAACCGCCGATTATTTG
>JBCDJH010000053.1:0-9361 GCA_038747965.1 Pseudomonadota bacterium | reverse complement strand
TGCTGTTCGCCGCATGCCTCGCTTTCGGCAAGCCGCTGGACGTCGCGGTGCGCATCGCGGTGACGTTGAGCGCTGGCGGTGAATTCGCCTTCATCATCCTCGGCGCCTCGGCTGCGGGCGGTCTGATCGAGAACGACACACTCCAGTTCCTGGCGGCTGTGACAGCCCTCACGATGGCGGTGACGCCGTTCCTGCCGAGCCTCGGGGCTGCGCTCGCCAACCTCGTCGCCAAGCCGGCGGCGCCCGACAGCGATGCGCCCGGCCACTCCCTGGAGAGTGAGAGCGCGGAGCTGGAAAGCCATGTGGTGATTGCAGGCTTCGGCCGCGTCGGTCAGACCGCCGCTGAGATGCTTGCGTTCCACAAGACGCCCTATGTGGCCTTGGACATGAACGGCCCGCGGGTGCGCGAACGCCGGGCCGACGGCGAACCCGTTTATTTCGGAGACGCCTCGCGCCTCGATGTCTTGCGAAAAGCCGGCGCCGGGCGCGCCGCCGCTTTTCTCGTCACCCTGGACGATCCCGACATCGCCGCTCGCACCGTAGAGGCGGCGCGGGAAAGCTGGCCGAACCTGCCCGTCTATGTGCGCGCGAAGGACGCCGCCCAGGCCGCGCGGCTGGCTGAGCTTGGCGCAACCTGCGTGGTGCCGGAAGCGCTAGAAAGCTCGCTGCAACTCTCAGCGCAGCTGTTGCAAGCGCTCGGCTTCACCCAAGACGCCATCAATCAGCTCACCGACCATATCCGCAGCGAGGTCTACGCCACCCAGCGCGTCGTCAGCGTCGCGGAAGCCGGCAAGGCGACACAGACGAGCCCGCCGGACCGGACCCCATCGGATCGGGCCCCAGCGGACAGGGATCGGGAGACGCCGGCGATCGACCTCGATACCGAGCTCAAGGAACCGGTGTAGAGCCGCTTTCGCTGCAATTCGCTCTAGGCGCCGCCATAGACGGACTTCAGCTCAAGGAATTCCTCAAGGCCGAAGCGTCCCCATTCACGGCCGTTGCCGGATTTCTTGTAGCCGCCGAAGGGCGCAGCGGAATCAAGCGGCGCGCCGTTGATATGCACCATGCCCGTGCGCAGGCGCGCCGCCACTTGGCGCGCCCGGTCCAAATCGCCGCCCCAAACGGCGCCCGATAGGCCGTACTCGGAGGCGTTCGCTTGCTCAATGGCCTCCTCCAGATCGTCATAGAGGAAGATCGATAGGACAGGCCCGAAGATCTCTTCCTGAGCGATGGTCATATCCGGCGTCACCCGCCCGAAAATCGTGGGCTTTACGTAGTAGCCCGTCTCCAGCCCCCCCGGACGCTCCGCGCCCCCGACGAGCAGCTCCGCGCCTTCATCAACCCCCTTCGCGATCAACGCGACGACCCGTTCATATTGGGGCTTGTTGGCGATCGGGCCCATGTGGGCGTCGCTCTCCGGCGGCCCGACGCGCACCTTCTGGGCGGCGGCGATCGCGAGCTCCGCAACTTGATCATAGAGCGCGGCCGGCGCGAACAGGCGCGTCGGCGCGTTGCAAGACTGGCCGCTGTTGCTCATCACGCTGCGCACGCTTCCGGGCACGGCGACACTGAGATCGGCGTCATCCAGCAAGATGTTGGCGGACTTGCCGCCAAGCTCCAGAGCAACCCGCTTGACGTCCGCTGCGGCGCTTTTGGTGATGGCCACGCCCGCCCGCGTAGAGCCGGTGAAGGACACCATATCCACGTCGCGGTGGCTGGTGAGCGGCGCGCCGACGCCCTCCCCATCCCCGTGGATCAAATTGAAGAAGCCCGCCGGCGCGCCGGTCTCTTTCGCCGCGGCGTCAATGATCTCGGTAAGGATGACGGCGTCGAGGGGCGCAAGCTCGCTCGGCTTCAACACCATCGTGCAACCCGCCGCGATCGCCGGCGCGACTTTGCAGGCGATCTGGTTCATGGGCCAGTTCCACGGCGTGATCAGCGCCGCGACGCCAATCGGCTCCTTGCGGACCATGGTGGACCCAAGGGCTTCCTCAAAAGCGAACCCATCGAGGACTTTCAAGATCTCGCCGAAATGCTGAACGCCGGAGGGCGCCTGGGCATTGATTGAGAGACCGGCCGGGGCGCCCATCTCGGCGGAGATCGCGTCTGCAATGTCCTGCATCCGCGCCTCAAGCCCCGCATTGATGGCGGTGAGAAGGGCGCGGCGTTGATCCACCGTCCACGTCGCAAAGATGGGGAAAGCGGCCTTAGCGGCTGCGACGGCGCGCTCCACATCGCTGGCGTCGCCGAGCGCGACTTGGCCGACTGTCGCCTCCGTCGCCGGATTGACGATATCGGCGCGGCGCCCGCTATGGGGCTCGACCCAAGCGCCGCCTATGTAGAATTTGGTTGCGTCCGTCTTCATGGGATCAATCTTCCAGCTTGGACTCGTAGAACTTGGCGCCTTGGCCGCCAGCGGCGCGTTTGCCGCGATGCTCCCAGTCGCCGCCCATCGCCGTCGAGATCACCTCTTCGGATTCGGACGGTTGCGCGCCCACATCATCGCGAATGGGCGTCGGGCCCTCGACAATGCGGTTGGAGAGCCGCCCCAGCCCCTCCACCTCGACCTCAACGAGATCGCCCGGTTTCACCGGCCGGCTGTTGGCGGGGGTGCCGGAGAGCAGAATGTCGCCGGGGACAAGCGTGATGGTGCGGGCGATGTCCGCGACCAGATAGTGCATGTCCCACTCCATGTTGTCGGTGACATCGTCTTGCGCCACCTCGCCATTGACGAAGGTGCGGATCCGCTTGCCGCGGAAGTCCCAGCCCTCCACCAGGCCCGGCCCGACCGGGCACAGCGTGTCGGAGCCCTTAACGCGGAGCATCGATCCCGCGTCGGTGTCGCGGAAGTCATGCAAGCCGTAGTCGTTGGCGACAGAGTAGCCGGCGATGTAGTCGCCCGCTTCAGCCTGGCTGATGTTGCGGCAGTGGCGGCCGATGACGATGGCGATCTCGCCTTCGTAATTCAGCCATTTGCAGCGCTGCGGGCGCACCACGTCGCCGCCATGGGTGTTGAGCGCTGTCAGCGGCTTGTGGAAATAGGTGGGGGCTGGCGGCAGTTTGGTGATGAACTCGTCAACCCGGCTATGATAGTTGAGATGAACACAGACGATTTTGGTCGGCTCGACCGGAGGCAGATGGACGGCGTCGCTGGCCGCGACGGAGCGCCCGTCCCGGGTTACAAGCGTCTCACCCTCCAGCTTCGCCAGAATTGGATAGCCGTCCAGCAAGATCTTCCGATATTCCACAGTCATGGCTTCGCCCTTTCCATCGGGCGATCTCGCCCATCTCATGGTTATGTCGAAAAACGGCCGAGCCACCTTAGCATTATCGGTCAATCGAGCTTAAGGCGCTGGCGGGCGGGCGCAGGAGAGCTGAAATAGAAGGCTCGCGCTTCGCCATCGACGCGGCCACCAAAGAAAGGGCGTCCCATGAAAGGCTTTTACTATCCACGTACGCGCAGCGGCGCGTCCGGCATTCTGCCCCCGACGCCTTGGCATTACTCGGGCGAGTTGATCACGCTGGAGTACCGCACCGATGTCGACGCCGTGGCCGCCCTACTGCCGGACGGGGTGGAGTTGGCCGACGAGGACCCCGGCGCCGTCGCCGCGATTTGGGCGGACTGGCAAAGCTGCTCAGACGATTTCAACGAGGTGGTCGATCCCATCCGCTGCCAATACAAAGAGATGTTCATCGTCATCCGGTGCAAATGGCGCGGCCAGCACTACTCCCGCTGCGCCTTCATTTGGGTGGACAAGGACTACGCGATCGTCCGCGGCCAGCATCAGGGCTATCCCAAAAAACTTGGCTCCATCCATATGAGCCGGCCCGTCACCGTCGGCAAAGCCGGCCCGCGGCTGGAAGCGGGCGGCCGCTTCGGCGTCACCCTCGCCGCCTACGACAGGCGCCTTGCGGAGGGAACCTTCACCATTGAGGCCGCAAGCGACGCGCCCGGCTTCGTCAACGGCCACCCCATGCTGCACAACCGCTGGATCCCCGCGATCGAGACCGATGGCTCCGACAGCTTGTCCGAATTCGTCACCATGAGCGGCTTCGATGTGGAGAAAGGCCGCTGCTTCAAAGGCGCGTTCGACCTCGCCTACTTCGCATCGCCCGTTGAAGAACTCACCGCCATCGCGCCGAAAGAGTTGATCGCCGGTTATTGGCACGAGATCGGCGTGTCGTGGAAAGCTGGCGAAACCCTCGCCCGCGAGACGCTTAAAGACTTTTAGTCGCCGGGCGAGGCGCAAGGCTCTCGATCATTGGCAAGAGCCTTCAAGGATTTGGAGCGTCTTGAGATCGGCGTGGAACTCAAGGGCGTAATGGCCGCCCTCGCGCCCGATCCCGCTCTCTCCGATGCCGCCGAACGGGGCCGTCAGGTCTCTCACGAGGAAGGTGTTGACCCAAACCGTGCCGCCCCGCACAGCGCGGCCGACGCGCTCCGCGCGCTCTGCGTCGCCCGTATAGAGAATGCCGGAGAGGCCGTACCGGGTTGAGTTGGCGAGCTCCACGCCCTCCGCCTCATCGCGGAAGGTTTGGAAGGTGAGGACCGGCCCGAAGACCTCGCTCTGGACCACTTCTGATTGATTGCTTTTCGGGGCGATGAGGGTCGGCTGATACCAAAGCCCGCCCTGCTCCGCCGGCGCGCCGCCGCGCACGATTTCATCGCCCGCCGCGCGGGCGCGGTCGACGAACCCGGCCACCCTGCCCGCATGGTCCGGATGGATCATGGCCGACATGGTCGTGGCCCCGTCCCGGCTGTCGCCCATCACATGCTGATCGGTATAGTGGTGGAAACGCTCCAAAAACGCGTCGCGCACGCTCTCTTCCACAAGCAGCCGCGTTCCAGCCATGCAAACCTGTCCGCTGTCGTCATATTGGCCGGCGGCTTTCTTCGCGGCGGCGTCAATGTCGGCGTCGGCGAAGACCAACAGCGGCGACTTGCCGCCAAGCTCCGCGGTAAAGGGCGTGATGGTCTCAGCGGCCGCCGCGCCGATGCGCCGGGCTGTCGGAACCGAGCCCGTGAAAGAGATCCGCTTGGCGCGGGGATCGGCGACGAGGGCCGCGCCCACCTCTGAGCCCAGACCCTGCACGATATTGAAAACGCCCTCCGGAAATCCCGCTTCGGCGATGAGATCGCCGAGCAAGGACGCGGAGAGCGGCGACCATTCCGCCGGCTTCAACACCACCGTATTGCCCGCCGCGAGCGCCGGCGCGCACTTCCATGTGGACAGCATAAAGGGCGCGTTCCACGGGGTGATGATGACGGCGGGGCCGGCCGGCATGCGGATCACCCGGTTGAGCGTGCCCTTGGACGTCCAAACGCGTTCTTCATGCTCGCTGGCGAGATCCGCGTAGTTGCGGAAGTTCATGGCGCCCCGGGGGACCAGGCGCAGCTTCAAGCTTTCAAGCAGCATCGCCATGTCCATGCACTCGACAATGGCGAGGTCGTCCTTATGCGCATCGATAAGATCGGCGAGGCGATGCAGATACGCGCCGCGCTCTTGCGGAGCGAGCGCGGCCCAGGCCGGAAACGCCGCCGTCGCTGCGGCCAGCGCTTGATCGGCGGTCGCCGCGTCCCCGCGGGCGATGTCGCCAAGCTTGAGGTCCCAATCCATCGGGCAACGGGTCTCAAACCGCGACGGCGAGCCGACCCGGCGTCCGCCGATGAAATGGTCTCCGGAGACGGTTACGCCCTCAACAGAAAAGCTCGCGCTCATACGTCCACTCCCTCAAACGGGCTCAGCGCCCGAGGATAATTGCGCCGAGACGCGCTCTAAAGAAAGGGCGCGTAGTAATCAAACACCTCAGCGCGCGAGCGCCCCTCAAGTTCGGCGATTTCCGCGCGTTTCACGACGAGGTAGTTGGCCACCAAAGTCGGCCCCAGCGCATCGATCAACGCGCGGTCCGCTTCAAGCGCGTCCAACGCCGCGCCAAGGTCGCCAGGAGCGCATCGATCCGTATTCACCGTCTCGATCCCATCCCCGGTCTCAGCCGGCGGCAAGTCGTAGCGGTTCTTCACGCCAAGCCGCGCCGCATTGAGCACCGAAGCGACAGCGACATAGGGGCTGGCGGCGCAGTCGCCTAGGCGGTGCTCAAGGCGCGCGGCGGGGCCGCGCTCCGCCGACACGCGCACAGCGACGCCGCGATGATCAAACCCCCAGTTCGCCCAATAGCCGCACAAGCTCGCCGGCACGAGCCGCTCATAGGAATTGGTCGTCGGCGCCAACAAACCGGTCAGCGCTTCATGGTGACGAACGAGCCCAGCGATCACGCCGCCGGCGAGCTTCCCGACGCTCGCCTCCCCGAGCCCCGCCGCCAGAGCGTTTTCGCCCTTTTTGTTTTTGAAGCTTAAGTTGATGTGCAGGCCGGAGCCCCCCCGATCCGCCAAAGGCTTGGGCATGAAGCTGAGGAGAAAGCCCCGCCGGAACAACAGCTCCCGCGCCATGGTTCGAAAGAGAAAGAAATCATCGCACGCCTTCAGAGCGTCCGCATACTGAAGCGTTAGTTCGAACTGCGGGGTGTCGAATTCCGCATTCAGCGACTCGATCGGGAAACCGCATTTCTCGGCCATCGCCCAGATCTCGTCGGTGAGACCATGGGGGTCGGTGAAGGGCCCCGTGCCGTACACGAATGCGCCGGGCGTGTCGTAGGGAACCCAAGCGCCGTCCGCATCTCTTTGGAAGATGAATGCTTCGCCTTCGAGCCCAACCATCGGGTCAAGACCGTCGGCCCGCCATGCGGCGATGGCCCGTTTCAAAGCGGTGCGGCCACACAGCTCAAAGGGCTCGCCTTGAAACTCTAGGTCAGCCAGTGCGATCTCGGTGTTCGGCTCCCAGCCGGGGCGGTAGGCGCTTGGATCGAACCGCGCCTCGATATCCGGCAACCCGCTATCGAGGCCGCCGCCCGGCGCCGGCACGTTCTGCCGCTCATAGGTGAGGGCGTAGGCGCCGGCGCAAAAGCGAGCGGCGCCCTTTTCGGCGAAGGCGCGCGGGATGTACTTGCCGCGCGCCAGATTAAGCTGGTCCGCAAACAGAACTCGAACGCGGCTCGGCGGCTCTGACGTATCGGTTGGGTTCATAGGTCTCCGCCGATCGGCGCTGGCGCGCGCGGTCCGTTTCAAGCGCATGGCGTCCCTTACGCCGCCGTCATCCTCAGCGGCAGTTTCTTGATCCCCAGAATGAAGTTGGATCGAAGATACTCATGGGGGCCGGTCTGCTCCAAACCGGCCACTTGCTCGGCCAACTGCTCCAGCACGATGCGCACCTCCAGCTTCGCCAAAAACATCCCGAGGCAGACATGCGGCCCGCCCTGCCCGAAGGAGACATAGCGGTTGGGTTTGCGGGCGAGATCGATCCGATAAGGATCGGCGAAGGCCGCCGGGTCGCGATTGGCTGACGCGAACCAGAGGACGACTTTGTCGCCCGCTTTCACTGTCTTCCCATGATGCTCAAAATCCCGCGTCGCCGTGCGCCGGAAATGGGTGGTAGGCGACGCCCAGCGGATCATCTCGTCAGCGGCGGTGAGCGTCTGGGCGGCTTCCGCCCCTTTAAGCTCTGACAGCAGCGCCGGCTGATTGGCGAGGGCGTGGAGCGCGGCGGCGATGCTGTAGCGGGTCGTGTCGTTGCCGGCGGCGACGAGCAGGCAGAAGAAGTTGCGAAACTCCCCATCGGAGATGCGCCGCCCGTCCGGCGTTTCCTGAATCACCAGGTTCAAAACGCCGACATTCTCGCCGCGGCGCATGCGTTTGAGCAGATCGTTCGCGTAATCGAAGAGCTCGACCGCCGCGGGGGAGCGAAACGGCAGCAAGCGATATTCGTCCGTATCAACCTTATCCACTACAAAGTCGGTGTACTCCGGATCGGAGTTTGAAATCAGAGCGTCGCCCTTCTCCACCAGCCAATCGCTGTCGGCGTCAGGGATGCCGATAATTTGCGCGAGCATCCGCATGGGCAGTTGGCGAGCGATCTGCTTAACGCCGTCGCCCTCGCCCTCCGCCAAGGCCCGCTCGATCAAGTCCCGCGTGATGTCTCGGATTTGCTGTTCGTATTTCGCGACTTCACGGCGGGAGAACGCTTCATTCACGAGCATCCGAAACGCCGTGTGGTCCGGCGGATCGGTCTCTTGAAACGTCTTACGGGCCTCGTACTCTTCCTCCGATTGGTCCTCCAGGCGAATGCCCTTAGCGGAGCTCAGAAGCTCTGTGTCGCGATTGAACGCAAGAATGTCTTCGTGCCGGGTGAATGACCAAAACCCGCGCTCCTCGCCGCCCTCGGTCCATGCGAGCGGGTCGTCTCGGCGCATGCGCTCGAAGGTGGCGAAGGGCGCGCCTTCGTTGAAGGCGTCGAGCGACGACAAATCCACATGAGGGTCTTCAGATCGCGAGAATGGATGCGGCCAGTCGCTGTTTGCAGCGGTCGTCATGATCGGCGGTCTCCCCTGCGCCAAGATTGCGTTCGCCCAGAGATCGAGTCCTATGGAGCCCTGGAGACGCCGTCTTAGCAGAACCGGACAAGCTCCGACGGGCGGCTTTTTCGCCCCCTCGCAGCGCTCTAGGGTCCACCAGGCGCAACGTGAAAGGAAGAAAGACGATGGGCGAAATCGTCGGCGCGGGACTGGTCTCGCATGTCCCCACCATCATGCTGCCGGAGGAAACCCGGCTGGAGCTGAACGAGGGCAAGGAAATCAGTCTGGTCGAAGGCTTCCGCCGGCTGCGGCGCGAGGTGCTCGACGAGCTGAAGCCGGATACGATCATCGTCTTCGACACCCATTGGGCGACGACCGTTGAGTTCATCGTCACCTCGCACGCCCAGCGCACCGGGAAGTACACCTCAGAAGAGCTGCCGCGGGGCATGTGTCAGGTGCCCTATGACCTGAAGGGCAACCCGGCCCTGGCGAACGCGATCGCCGAGGAGACCCTCGCGCTCGGCACGCCCTGCACGCCCATCGACGACCCGTACCTGCCGATCCACTACCCCACCGTCAATCTCGCCCACTACCTCAACCAAGGCGAGGAGTGGCTCTCCATCGGCATGTGCCAGACGGCGGAAACGGACGACAATCTGCAAATGGGCCGCGGCGTGGGCGCGGCGGTCGCGGCCTCTGATCGGCGCGTGGTGCTGCTCGCCTCCGGGTCCATGAGCCACACCTTCTATCCGCTCAAAGAGCTTGGCCGCCACGAAGCCTCCGACCCCAACCACATCTTTTCGGACGGGGCGCGGGCGGCCGACCTTCAGCGACTGGATTGGTTCGCCGAAGGCGACCACGCCTCCGTGCTCGACACCATGGACGAGTTCTACAAGTTCAAACCCGAAGGTCGCTTCGGGCACTATCTTATGATGGCGGCCGCCCTAGGCGGACG
>JBCDJH010000052.1:0-9362 GCA_038747965.1 Pseudomonadota bacterium | reverse complement strand
TCTGCGGGTCGCGCCAGCCGCACGTCCAGCCGTTTACGGAAATGGGACAAGGCGCTATCAGCGGACGCGCGGCGACATCGCCGCTTTTACGGAGAGATCGGTTATGACCGCCCACGCGCCGCGTGTGCTTATCACCAGCGCTTTGCCCTACATCAACGGCGTGAAGCACCTCGGGAATCTCGTGGGCTCGATGCTGCCGGCCGATGTGTTCGCGCGCTACTGCCGCGCCCAAGGCCTTGAAACGCTTTGTATCTGCGCGACCGACGAGCATGGGACGCCGGCCGAACTCGCGGCCCAGGCGGCCGGGATGGACGTCTCGGCCTATTGCGCCCAACAGTACGAGCTGCAGAAGGCGGCCGGCGAGGCGTTCAATCTCTCTTGGGACTATTTCGGTCGGTCGTCGTCGCCGGAAAACCATCGTCTCACCCAGACCTTCGCCGAGGCCCTTGAAGAGAATGGCCTGATCGAAGAGCGAGCGGATACCCAGATCTTCTCAATCGACGACGACCGGTTCCTGCCGGATCGTTACATCGAAGGGACCTGCCCAAACTGCGGTTTCGAGCGGGCGCGAGGCGACCAGTGCGACAATTGCGGGTCGTTGCTCGATCCCGTCGATCTGATCGATCCCTATTCGAAGATCTCCGGCTCCCGCAATCTGGAGCCGCGCGAAACCCGCCACCTCTATCTCAAGCAATCGGTTATGCCAGAGCGACTGCGCGATTGGATCGCCTCGCGCTCCGACTGGCCGAGCCTGGCGCTGTCGATCGCCCATAAATGGCTGGATGAGGGCCTGAAGGATCGCGCCATCACTCGCGACCTCAGCTGGGGGGTGCCCGTCGTGAAGGATGGCGCCGTCCGTCCCGGTTTCGAGAACAAAGTGTTCTACGTCTGGTTCGACGCGCCCATCGCCTACATCGCGGCGACCGAAGCATGGGCGAGCGAGAACGGCCGCGATTGGCGAAGTTGGTGGCGGGAGGACAACGGCGCGGGCGACGTTCGCTACGTCCAATTCATGGGCAAGGACAATGTGGCCTTCCACACGGTGAGCTTCCCGGTGACGCTCTTGGGGTCGGGCGAGCCTTGGAAGACCGTTGATGCGCTGAAGGCCTTTAACTGGCTCACCTGGTACGGCGGCAAGTTCTCCACCAGCGAGCGACGCGGCGTTTTCATGGACCAGGCGATCGATCTCGCGCCCGCTGACGCTTGGCGCTACTACCTCATCGCCAATGCGCCGGAAAGCTCCGACGCCTCCTTCACCTGGGAGCATTTCGCCGGCGTGGTGAACAAAGACCTCGCCAACGTGCTCGGCAATTTCGTCAATCGCATCACCCGGTTCGCGCTTTCGAAGTTCGGCGACGCGGCGCCCGAAGGCGGCGCATGGGGCGCCGGGGAAGCGGCGCTGTGCGCGGAGCTTGACCGCCGCATCGCGGCCTATGGGGCCGCGTTCGACGCCATGGAGTTTCGAAAGGCGGCGGCGGAGCTGCGCGGCGCGTGGGCTGCGGGCAATGAGTATCTCACAGAGGCGGCCCCCTGGACCGCATTTAAGACGGACCCGGCGACGGCGGCCGTGAGCGTGCGCGTCGGCCTCAACCTCATCAGGCTGTTCGCTGAGCTGTCAGCCCCGATCATTCCGGCGACCGCCGCGGCGATGGGGCAAGCCATGGGACTGGGCGAGGCCCCGCTCAATTGGCCAAAAGGCTCGGCCGAGACGTTGCTGCAAAGGATGAAGCCCGGGGCCCGCTTCGAGGCGCCGCCGCTCCTCTTCCAGAAGATCGAGGAGGCGGAGATCGCCGAGTGGAGCGAGCGGTTCGGCGGCGCTGAGGCCGAAGGCTGACCGAGCTGGTTGACGCGTTTCGGTTGTCCCTTATCCTGTCGCCCATGGGGATGCGAAGAATTCAACTCACGTCTCGTGTTTGAGACCCGCTCACAGAGTCTGACCGAAAGCGGCCGCGGACGGCTCGTTCTCGGCCTGTGCCTCCTTGCGCTCATACCGGCGCTGGTCATTCCTTTATCTGGGTACGGTGTGAAAACCGGCATGTGGGACTGGCGGTTCGGGTTCACCCTGTTCCTCGGGGCCGTCCCCTTTGTCTTTGGGGGCGCCGGTTTGGCGGCTCTGGCTTTCGTTATCGGAATAGCCCGCGCGCCGCGGATGGGATCTGTGATCGCCATCCTCGCCTTTGCGCTTTGCCTCGCTGCCCTCGCGCCGCCCTTCATCATGAAGCGAACGGCGCAATCGGTTCCGCCGATCCACGACATTACGACCGATTGGCGCGATCCCCCGGCCTTTGACGCGGCGGCGTCAGAGCGCGCCCCGGATGAGAACTCGCTTGTCTATGCGGGCGCTGAACTCGCTGAAATTCAGCAGCGAGCTTATCCAGACATTGCGCCTGTCTTGCTGCGGTCTCCGCCTGATGAGGCTTTCGCCCTCGCTCAGCGTACGGCGGAGGAGATGGGCTGGGACATTCTCTCCGTCAATCGCGCGGCCGGTCGCATTGAGGCCGTCGCCACCACCTGGTGGTGGGGCTTTAAAGACGATGTGGTCGTGCGGATCTCCGACGGTCCGGACGGCGGCGCGCGGATCGACATCCGCTCCGCATCTCGGGTTGGGACCAGCGACATCGGAGCCAACGCCAAGCGCATCCGCGCATATTCGGAGCGGCTTCGCGCTGGCGCGTCTTAGGCGTTCCGGCGCCAGACGGCCCCGCTGTTAGTCGACCGACAGGACGATTTTGCCAACATGGGCGCTCGTCTCCATGCGGGCGTGCGCCTTTGCGGCGTCCTGAAGCGGGAAAACGGTGTCGATGACCGGACGCAGCGCGCCGGTTTCAAATAACGGCCACACCCGCGCTTTGAGCTGGCGCGCGATCCCGGCTTTCTCCTCGACGCTGCGCGGCCGAAGAACGGACCCCGACAACCGCACGCGCCGTCGCAGGATCGGCGTCAAGTCGATTTCGGCTTTGGGGCCTCGCAACAACGCAATTGTAATGTGGCGTCCAAGGGGCTTCAGAGTTTTCAGGTTGCGCGCCACGTAGTCGCCGCCCACCATGTCGAGCACGACATCGGCGCCGCCCTCCGCTTTTAGGACGTCAACGAAGTCCTCTTCTTTGTAGTTGATGGCGATGTCAGCGCCGAGGCCCTTCGCCGCGTCGCACTTCTCCTGCGACCCGCACGTGACGGCGACCCGCGCGCCGACCGCTTTGGCGAGCTGGATGGCGGCGACGCCAATGCCGCTGGTCCCGCCATGGATGAGCACCGTCTCTCCCTCGGCGAGCCCCGCATCATCCATCAGGTTGGTCCAAACGGTGAAGTAGGTTTCGGGCAGCGAAGCGGCTTCCACCATTGAGAAGCCGGCTGGGACGGGCAAGGCGAGGGCGGCGTCGACGCAGGCATAGGCCGCGTAGCCGCCGCCGGAGACAAGCGCGCAGATATCCTCGCCGACGCTCAGCGTGTCGACGCCGGGCCCCAGCGCCGCGACCGTTCCCGCAACTTCAAGGCCCAGAATATCAGGCGCGCCCGGGGGCGGCGGATATCCGCCTTTGCGTTGAAAAACATCCGGTCGGTTAACGCCAGCGGCCGCGACCCTCACCAGCGCTTGCCCGGGACCTGGACGAGGGGTGTCAGTATCTCCCAACTTCAAGACCTCCGGCCCTCCCGGCTCAGCAGGAAGAATGGCGGCCATGGCGGCGGGTGGCGCGGGCGTATCCATGGGGTCCTCTTTTTTTGGGGCGACGGGGACGGCGGCGAGCTTACCCCCAAATCTCCATGATTAGCCCGCGTTCGTCGCGTAATTCGTCGGAGAAGCGCCACGCCTCGCCGGCGGCCCGGGCTTCCGCCGTGAGCGCGAGCGCGCACGCGTCCAGAATATCGTCGGCGGCGCAGCCCCGATTTTCGCGGCGGAATCCCTCAATCTCGCTTTCGCCGATCGGCGCGCCGGCTGCTCGCAACAAGGTCAGCCGAGCGGCGCGCCCTTCGGTGGTCTTCTTGCTCGGCAAGGCGTCCCGCCATGGCGCGCCTGCGTCGCCCGTCACTCCCGCCAACCTCAAAAAGGCGACTTCGGGGTGGGCTTCGAAGCGGCGGGC
Source organism: Pseudomonadota bacterium (assembly GCA_038747965.1). Lineage (GTDB taxonomy): Bacteria > Pseudomonadota > Alphaproteobacteria > Caulobacterales > Parvularculaceae > JBCDJH01. Next base: position 5,283 of record JBCDJH010000052.1, on the reverse strand, counting down.
TTGCCGGGCCGGGCTCATCGCTTCATCGAGCTCTTTGATTTTCGGCAGGATGTTCCAGGCTTGCTTTGAAAGGCCGCCGCCAGCCTCCGGTCCTTGCGCTTTGCCGAGCGCGTTCGCCTCCTCGTAGCTCGCGCAGGCCAGCATGGGACGCCGAGGCGCGGCGAAGACGCTGGATGCGCGCACCCGTCCAAGCGCCTGGCGCGCCAGCCGGTCGCAGCCGCGCCGCCCCGCCGTAGCGAGACCAATCGGCATGTCGATCGCGGTGAGGCCTCGCGGCGCCATGAGGGCGAACGCTTCTTGGACGGAGGCCGCAAGGTGGAGCTGCGTCCGTCCCCCCGAAAAGCTCGCGAGCAGCCAACCGCTGGCGCAGCCATCGACACCGGCGAATTGGTAGAGCGCTGAGTTGTCCGACGTTAGGGGCGCCATGGCACGCTGATTGCTCATCCCGTGAAAGGACATGGGGGCGATTTGAGTTGCGGTCCCGCCGACGGCGCGTCAAGGTGCGCCGCGCGCGGTTGGCCCGTGAGGTCAAGAGGTTTGAGTATGCGGAACGACAACCACGCCGACATGGACGGAGCTGACGCGATCGCTGGCGCTCCGGAGCACTTCTCAAAGTCCGAACTCTTCCATCGGACCTTCCAGGACGGCATGAATCTGGTCGAGGAGACGGCGGCTTACCTCGATGGGCCGGGCCGGGAGGAATCGAAGTCCTTATCCCGCGGCGCGGCGCTGGCCTATGCGGGCGAAAGCATGCGGCTCACCACGCGGCTGATGCAGGTGGCGTCCTGGCTGCTCGTCCAACGCGCGGTGCGCGAAGGGGAAATCGCCGTCGAAGAAGCGGCTGAGCGAAAGTATCGCCTTGGCGGCAAGCAGGATGAAACTGTCGTTGCAGCCGCGCACGCCGCAGAGCTGCCCGCCGCGCTGCTCGCGCTGATCGAGCGCTGCGGAAAGCTCTATGACCGCGTGCGCCGTATTGACGCCGATCTCTACCGCGCTGAGCCAGCCGCCCCGCGGATGGACGTCGCGCGCCAATTGATGGCGGTGCGCGACGCCTTCCCAACGCGGCTCTAAGTCTTTGTATGCGCGAATTACGGACGCGAAACCGGTGATCCACTTTCGCTGCCATTCGCTCTAGGCGTCGCCTTCGGCCGCCCAAGAGACCGCGTCCACATCTTCGGAGACGATTTCTCCATCCTCGCCGATTTCTAGCCCGATCATCCGGCCATCCGCGTCGACGCCTTCAAAACCCTCTCACTGCGCATAAAAAAGCCGGGCTCCAGGGCCCGGCTTTGAGTTCGAATTAGAGGCGTGCTTTAGGCCGGAACGGCGGCTGCCGCGCCGTCGCCGACAAGTTTGTCGATCGGCGTTTCAAATTGAAGCTCGCCAACGCTGTCCACATGCTTTTCAACGCCGAGAGCGCCGAGGATTTCAGTCGACGACGTGGTGAACTGAACCCGCAGCTCTTTGCCGTTGATGTGCTTATAGGCCCCGGCTGTCGCATGGGCGGCTTCCTGGAAGCCGGTGAGGATCAACTCCTGCTTGCCGTCGTAGGTGCTCGCGTCGCCGATTGCGAAAATGCCGTCGATAGACGTGGACGCGTATTTCGGATCTTGAACGACGATTTTGCCGCGCTCCAGCTCCAGGCCCCAGGTCTCCAAAGCGCCAAGTTTCGGCGTCATCCCGAAGAATGGCAGGAAGCAGCCAGCTTTGAGGTTGAAGCGGCGGCCATCCTTCAATTTGATCTCGACCGACTCCAAAGCGCCGTTTTCGCCCGTAAGGCCCGTGGGCTCAGCGACCAGGAAGTTGATGCGGCCTTCCTTCACCAGCTCCTTCATCTTCTCAACGCTATCGTCGGCGGCGCGGAAGCTGTCGCGCCGATGGATCAGGGTCAGCGACTTTGCTTCCGGCTCCAGGGCCAGAGCCCAGTCGAGAGCAGAGTCGCCGCCGCCGGCGACAATCACGTCTTTGCCTTGAAGTTGGTCGCGCACGCCGGCGCGCACCGCATAGAACACGGATTTGTTTTCGAACTCGCCAATATTGGCGATCTTCGGTTTGCGCGGATCAAACAGGCCGCGTCCCGTCGAGATCAGCATGACGGGCGCTTCGATCTGTTCGCCGGCGTCTGTGGTGACGCGCCATGCGCCCGACTCCAGTTTTTCGAGCCCTTCCGCCTTCTGGCCGAGGTGAAGGACCGGCTTGAAGGGGCGGCTCTGCTCCATCAACGCATCCGTCAAGCCCTGGCCCGTGACCATCGGTACCGCGGGGATGTCGTAGATGGGCTTGTCTGGATAGAGTTCCGCAGGTTGCCCGCCTGGCTTATCCAAGCTGTCGATCAAATGGCAGCTCAAGCGCGCCTGCATGCCAAGCTGCGCGACGGCGAACAGGCCCACGGGCCCTGCGCCGATAATGATCACGTCCGTCGTATGAAGCGCCATTCACCCCTCCTCGCAAATACTATGGGCGTTGCTCAAAGCTGTCTCGCCACCCCATCGTCGACCACACATATGGCGTGCGCACGCGGGCGCACAGGCCGGCGCGACGAAAGGCGCGGGTCGATCGCGGCGGTGCACTTAAAGCCCGGAGCCTCAGACGCCGAACCCTTTGAACCGGTTCTTGAATTTCGAGACCCGGCCGCCACGATCCATCAGTTGTTGACCGCCGCCGGTCCAAGCCGGGTGCGATTTCGGATCGATGTCGAGCGTGAGCGTCGCACCTGGTTCGCCGTAGGTCGAGCGGGTCGTAAAGCTGGATCCGTCGGTCATCACCACGGTGATTTCATGGTAATCGGGATGAATGTCTTTCTTCATAAGACGCCTTCGCGCATTCCAATAGCTCGCCGGCCCTCGGGGGGCGAGCGAGGCGTGAAAAATTGAGAGCGCGAGTTATATGGGCCTCGCGCGTACGTCGCAAGCGCCAAGGCGCCGGGTTTGGTTGACGATACAATCCGCCGGGTAGTACGAGCCCAAGAGCGCGTTTTGGGGCCGGGCGGCGTCAAGAAACAGCGGGTTCGCCGGTGTCTGAGCGTCGGCGTCGGCGGAGTTGACGAGACAGTATGAGCGGACCGCAAAACGACACCGGCAGGAGCGCCGGCGCCGCATTCTCAGCAGAGATCGCCCGCGACGCCGCCCATCGCCCGAAATCGAACCAAATCCGGCCGCTGCGGCAGCTTCTGCCCTTCATTGCGCCCTATAAGGCGACCGTTTTCCTGTTCACCTTTTTCTTGATCGCGGCTTCCGCTTTGACGTTGGCTCTGCCCGCTGCGGGGCGGCTGCTGATGGATTGCGGGTTTGGCGTCGCGGCGTCCTCCCCCTATTGCGGAGCGCTGGGAGAGGGGGCGGGAGGCCGCGCGCTTGCGCCCTACTTTCTTTCGGGCGTGGCTGTCGCGCTGGTGCTCGGGATGGCGAGCGCGCTGCGCTATTATTTCATCAGCCGCTTGGGCGAACGGGTGGTCGCCGACATCCGCTCAGCAGTCTACGCCCATGTGCTGAGCCTCAGCCCGCATTTCTTCGAGACCACCCGGACCGGCGAGGTGCTGTCGCGGTTGACGACGGACACGACGCTTGTCCAGACGGTTGTCGGATCGTCCGTCTCCGTGGCGCTGCGAACCATGGCGACGACGGTCGGCGCCGTCGCCATGATGGCGATCGTCAATTGGAAACTCGCGCTGATGGTGCTCGCTGTCGGCCCGATCATCCTTGTTCCCCTGCTGACGTTTGGACGGCGCGTGCAGAGCCTGTCGCGCGCCGGCCAGGATCGCCTCGCGGAAGCCTCGGCGCGCGCCTCGGAGAGTTTGGCGGCGGTGAGCACTGTTCAGGCGTTCACGCAGGAGACACGGGAGACCAGCGCCTTCGCCGATGCCGTGGAGCGCACCTACGAGGTGTCCATGCGCCGGGTGCGGGTGCGCTCCACTATGACGGCGTTGTTCTTTAGCCTGATCCTCACCGCGGTCATTCTGGTGCTTTGGTATGGCGCTGTGCAGGTGCAGGCGGGGGCGATCACCGGCGGGGCCATGCTGCAATTCATGATGTACGCCTTCATCGCAGTGAGCGGCGCGGGCTTCCTGACGGAAACCTGGACGGAGATTATGCGCGCCGCTGGCGCGACCGAACGGCTAATGGAACTTCTGCAAGCAACGTCAGACATCGCTCCGCCGGAGCGCCCGGCCGCCTTGCCCCATCAGGGCGCTGGGCGCGCCGATTTCGAAGGCGTGTCGTTCGCCTATCCGACGCGCGCGGACATTCAAGCCCTGAATGATTTTTCGCTCACTGTCGAGCCGGGTGAGACAGTGGCGCTGGTCGGGCCGTCCGGGGCTGGCAAGACAACAGTCTTTCAATTGCTGTTGCGCTTCTACGACCCTCAAGACGGAACGGTTCGCCTCGACGGCGTTGATGTGCGGGACCTCGATCCTGAAACGGTCCGCGGCGCGATCGCCGTCGTGCAGCAGAACGCGCCGCTTTTCTCTGGCTCGGCTCTCGAAAACATTCGCTATGGCCGCCCAGACGCCTCGGACGCAGAGGTGCGCGCCGCGGCGAAAGCGGCGATGGCGGACGGCTTCATCACCGCTTTGCCGGAAGGTTACGATACAGATCTTGGAGAGCGGGGCGCCACGCTCTCCGGCGGGCAGCGCCAGCGGATCGCCATCGCCCGCGCCATCTTGCGCGACGCGCCGCTTCTGTTGCTGGATGAGGCGACCAGCGCCCTTGATGCGGAAAGCGAACGGCTGGTGCAGGACGCCTTTGAGCGCTTGTCGGCGGACCGCACCACCATTGTGATCGCTCACCGGCTGGCGACGGTTCTAAAGGCGGATCGGATCGTTGTGATTGAAGACGGGCGCATCGTCGATCAAGGCTCCCATGAAAGCCTGATGGCGAAAGACGGCCTCTACGCGCGCCTCGCAAAGCTGCAGTTCGACACCGCCGTGGCGGCCGCTGCGGAATAGGAAACCGGCCATGAAATATGTGAGCACCCGCGGCGCGGCCCCGACCTTGGAGTTCGAGGACGTGCTGCTCGCCGGCCTCGCGTCCGATGGCGGGCTTTATGTGCCGAGCGCCTGGCCGGTCCTGTCCGGCGCGGACATCGCGGGCTTCGCCGGGCGCCCTTACGCCGACGTCGCCGAAATCGTAATGCGTCCTTTCATCGGAAAGGCGGCCTCGCCCGCTGAGTTTTCCGCCATCGTGTCCGCCGCTTATGAGAGTTTTCGCCATAAGGCCGTCGCGCCGCTGGTTCAGTTGGATGCGGAGGACTGGCTGCTGGAATTGTTCCACGGGCCGACGCTCGCCTTTA
>JBCDJH010000051.1:0-9599 GCA_038747965.1 Pseudomonadota bacterium | reverse complement strand
GCGAGGGGGAGGGGCAGGAGGACCGAGCACCGGTGCGGCGCCCCAACGGCCTCGAACAGGTCGGCCGCGGCACCACGCGAATTCGACTGCGCTTGGCCCGCCGCCGCCGCTTCCAAGTCCGCTGGTTTCTGCGCGGCGGCTGGAGTAGGTCTTTTGTCCCAGGAAGAAGTTGCGGTGGAGCGCGCCATGAAACTCTTTATCGATACGGCGGATGTCGAAGAAATCGCCCGGCTGGCGGAGACAGGTCTGGTCGATGGCGTCACCACCAATCCCACCCTTGTGGCCAAGTCGGGCCGGGATTTCAAAGAGGCGATCGCGCAAATCTGCGAACTGGTGGAAGGCCCGGTGAGCGCTGAGGTCGCCTCCACCGATCCGGGCCAGATGTTGGCGGAGGGCCGGCGTCTCGCCGAAATCGCCTCCAATGTGACGGTGAAGCTGCCGCTCACCTGGGCGGGCCTGAAAACATGCCGGGCGCTTACCGATGAGGGCTGCGACACCAATGTGACGCTTTGCTTCACGGCCAACCAGGCGCTGCTGGCGGCGAAGGCTGGGGCGACCTTCATTTCTCCCTTTATTGGCCGGCTTGACGATATCGGCCTGACGGGGATGGAGCTGATCCACGAAATTCGCGCGATCTACGATCTGCACGGGTTCGACACCGAAGTATTGGCCGCGTCGATCCGCGGCCCTCTCCATTTGAAGGACGCGGCGCTCGCCGGCGCCGATGCGGCGACGATCCCGCCCAAAGTGTTCGAACAGGCGATCGCCCATCCGCTGACGGATAAGGGCCTCGCCGCGTTCGTCTCCGATTGGGAGAAGACCGGACAGTCGATCCTCTAGGCCCGTGAGCGAAAAGACGGCGAGCGCTGACGCGTTGGACGAGGAGACTGCCGAGGGCCTCGTCGCCGCCTTTGTCGGCCATTTGCGCCATGAGAAACGCGCGAGCGCCTACACGCAGCGCAACTACGCCCACACGCTCGATCTGTTTACGGCGTTTTTGACGGGCCATCAGGGCTCGCCTGCTGGCTTAGGCGAGTTAGCGCAGCTCAACGCCGCCGACATCCGCGCATTCCTCAGCCATCGGCGGGGGATGGGGGCGGCCGCGCCGACCTTGCGCGTCGACCTCGCGGCGATCCGCAGTTTCTTTCGGTATATGGAGCGACGGGGCCTCCTCGCCAACGCCGCCGTTCGGGCCGTGCGGTCTCCCAAAGCGCCCAAACGCCTGCCGCGCCCTTTAAGCGTCGCGGACGCCAAACACGTGGTGGCGGGCGCCAGCGCTTCGGCGCCTGCGGATTGGCAGAGCGCCCGGGACCAGGCCGTGTTCGGATTGCTCTATGGGGCGGGCCTCCGCATTTCCGAAGCGCTCGCCCTCAATCAATCAGACGCGCCGATGGGCGACGCCCTGCGCATCCACGGCAAGGGCGGCAAGACGCGCATCGCCCCCATTTTGCCCGCTGTCGCCGGGTTGGTGGCCTCCTATCAAGAGGCGTGCCCCTATGCGGGCGAGGCCGCGGACCCGCTGTTTTTCTCCGCCCGCGGAAAGCGCCTGAGCCCGCGCGTCGCCCAGGCGCGTATGCAGACACTGCGCGGCGCGATGGGTTTGCCCGAGACCGCGACGCCCCACGCCCTGCGCCATTCCTTCGCAACACATTTGCTCGCAGCCGGCGGCGATTTGCGGACCATCCAAGATCTTCTCGGCCATCAAATCCTAGAGGCGACCCAGCGCTATACCGAAGTGGACGCTGAGCGCCTGTTGCAAGTCTACGATGCGGCTCATCCCGCCCAGCGCCGTCCTCGCCAGCGCCCCTAGCGCCGATCGGCGCGATCCGCGACTGTCGCCTTGAAGACCGTCACAGCCCTTACGTTCATTTCTAAAAGGATCGAAGTCATCATGCCGTACGTCAATGTGCAGATCACCAAAGGCGCGTCGCGCGATCAAAAGCGGGCTTTGGTGAAGGACATCACGGACAGCCTTGTAGAGCACTTGGGAAAGAAGCCCGAGCACACCCACATCGTCATTCAGGAGATTGAAGATGAGGATTGGGGCTTCGCAGGGATGCTGACGGACGATTATCGAAAGTCGATGAGCCAGACGTAAAGCCCGGCCGCTCGCGCTAAAGCTAGACCGAGAGCCCCAGCCGCTCCCACATCTCATCGACTTTCCGCACGATGTCCTCGCTCATGGCGAGTTTTTCGCCCCATTCGCGCTTTGTCTCGGGCGGCCATTTGTTGGTGGCATCGAGGCCGATCTTGGAGCCGAGCCCGCTTTCGGGGCTTGCGAAGTCGAGATAATCAATGGGCGTGTTCTCGATGAGGGTGACGTCCCGCGCCGGGTCCATCCGAGTGGAGATCGCCCACATGACGTCCTTCCAATCCCGCGCGTCGATGTCGTCGTCTACGATGATCACCCATTTCGTGTACATGAACTGGCGCAGGTAGCTCCAAGCGCCCATCATGACCCGTTTGGCGTGGCCGGGATAGGCCTTCTTCATGCTGATGACCGCGATGCGGTAGCTGCAGCCTTCCGGCGGCAGCCAAAAGTCGACAACCTCCGGGAACTGCTGCTGGAGGAGGGGGATGAACACCTCATTCAGCGCCTCTCCGAGTACGGAGGGCTCATCCGGCGGACGGCCGGTGAAGGTGGAGAGGTAAATCGGCTCCCGCCGCATGGTGATGGCGGAGATGGTGAAGACGGGGAAGCGCTCAACGGAGTTATAGTAGCCGGTATGATCGCCGTAAGGGCCTTCGTCGGCGTACTCATCGAGGGAGACGTGGCCCTCCAGCACGATCTCTGCCTCCGCCGGCACTTTCAACGGCACCGTCTTGCAGTTCACAAGCTCGGCTTTCTTGCCGCGCATGAGGCCGGCGAATTGGTATTCTGAGAGCGTGTCCGGCACCGGAGTGACGGCGGCGAGAATGGTGCCGGGATCGGCTCCCAAAACGGCTGCGGCGGGCAGCGGCTCCCGCTTCTCTTCGCCCCACCGGCGATGGTGCTGCGCGCCGCCCCTGTGCTTCAGCCAGCGCATGATGGCTTTGGTCTTCCCTAGCGCCTGCATGCGGTAGATGCCGAGGTTGAAGTTGTCCTCGCGGGCGTCCGTCGGCCCTTTGGTGACGATCAGCGGCCACGTGATGAGGGGCGCAGGCTCGCCGGGCCAGCAGGTTTGGATGGGCAGGGCCCCGAGGTCGATGTCGTCGCCCTTCAGCACCACCTCCTGGCAGGGGGCCGAGCCTTTCGTTGCCGGCTTCATGGAGAGCACGGTCTTGGCGAGGGGCAGCAGCTCCAACGCGTCCTTAAAGCCCTGGGGCGGCTCCGGCTGGCGCAGGAACGCCAAAAGCTCGCCCACTTCCCGAAGATCGCGGCCGGTTTCGCGCTCCTTGCCGTCCAGCGTCACCCCCATGGCGACTCGCTTCACGGTCCCGAACAGATTGACCAGAACCGGGATCGAAGAGGGCGATCCATCCGCGCGCACCGGCCGTTCAAACAGGATGGCGGGCCCTCCTGAAACCAATAAGCGGCGCTGGATTTCCGTCATTTCAAGAACGGTGGACACCGGCTCGCTCACCCGCTTGAGCTCCCCCGCCGCCTCCAATTTTTCGATGAAGTCGCGCAAGGAGCGATAGGGCATGGTCCGCTTTCTTTGAGGGGCGCGCCCCGCGTTCCGGTGGCCCCGGCGCGTCCGCGACATTGTGAGACAATCTGCGCGCGCGGCCTTTCACCCTGGCCGCTGGCGGGCTATTTACTATTTTATCTTATACCACTGGCCGCCCGGTTTCCTTGCCCAAGAAAAAGACGCGACGTCGCATGCTCCCCATAATTCATCAGCTGGTTGGCGGCACGTTCGTCGCGGCGGGGCTCGTTTTGTTTCCGCTCCCGATACCGGTGGGCTGGCTGTTTCTGTTGACCGGCGTGGCGCTGTTGGTGCCCTACAACCCGGCGACCCAATCCATGGTGCGGAGCCTGCGTCGCCGGTGGCCGGCGTTTGATCGGGGCATGTTGAAGTTCCGGCAAAACGCGCCGCGCTTTATTCGGCGCGCCATTCAAAAAACAAATCCTCGCGACGAAGTTTAGAGCGCAGAGGCTCGGCGGAGCGCAACTGACGTCGCCTCGCCGTATCAGTCCGCGATCTTAAAAAATGAAAAAACCGCGCGCGATACCTTCCCAATTGTGGAAACCCATCCCGCGCGGTTTGCAAAATTAGAGCCGTTTGCGCCTGATAAGATTAAGCGTAGGGGTCGCGAACGGCTCTAAGTTTTTGTTTGCGCAAATTGCAGACGCGAAACCGGTGAGCTGCTTGTCCTGCAATTCGCTCTAGGTTCTGAGCAGCGGCTCCCCGCTACTGGCAGGCGAGACACTCGTCATAGTCCGTCCGCGGCATATTCGCGAACGCGATGGCTTCCGGCGCCGCTGCGCGCTCCTCCGCTTTGCCGCCAGCGTAGGCGGCGCGCTGAATGCTTTTGGAACGGCAGTAGTAAAGGCTCTTCACGCCTCTCTCCCAAGCCGTCCAATGCAGCATGTGAAGATCCCATTTCTCAATGTCGCTGGGCAAGAACACGTTGACGGATTGCCCTTGGCAAATGAGAGGTGCGCGATCCGCCGCCAAATCAATGACCCAGCGCTGATCGATCTCGAAGGCTGTCTTGAAAACGTCCTTCTCAGCATCGGTGAGGCAGTCCAAGTGCTGGACCGATCCTTCCTGCTCAAGGATAGAGGCCCAAACTGCGTCTGTGTTCTCGCCTTTTGAGTCGAGCAGCGCTTCAAGGGCTTTGTTCTTTACCGTGAAGGAGCCCGAGAGGGTCTTGTGCGTGTAAACATTCGCCGGAATGGGCTCAATGCACGGGCTCGCGCCGCCGCAAATGATGGAGATCGACGCCGTCGGGGCGATCGCCAGCTTGTGGGAGAAGCGTTGCTTGACGCCTTTGTCCGCGGCGTCGGGGCAGGGGCCGCGCTCTATGGCGAGGACGTGGCTCGCTTTGTCTGCGGCCTGACGGATGTGCTTGAAGAGCCGCATGTTCCAGGATTTGGCCATGGCGCTCTCAAACGCCACGCCTTCATTTTGCAAGAACGAGTGGAAGCCCATGAGGCCGAGGCCCACCGAGCGCTCGCGCATTGCGGAGTAGCGCGCTTTCGCCATGGAATCCGGCGCCGTGCGAATGAAGTCAGTCAGCACATTGTCGAGGAAGCGCATGATGTCCTCAATGAACTGAGGATCGTCGCTCCACTCATAGTATTTCTCCGCATTGATCGACGACAAGCAGCAGACAGCGGTGCGATCTTTGCCGAGATGGTCCGGCCCCGTGTGCAGCATGATTTCAGAGCACAGGTTCGACGTCGTCACCTTCAAGCCGAGTTTGCGCTGGTGGGCGGCCATCTGCTTGTTCACGGTGTCGGAGAACAAGAGGTAGGGCTCGCCCGTCTGTAGGCGGATTTCCAGAATTTTCTGCCACAGCTCCCGCGCATTCACGTAGCGCAGCGCTTCGCCGGTCTTCGGCGAGCGCAGGGCGAATTTCTCGTCCTTGCGCACCGCCTCCATGAAGGCGTCGGTGATGTTCAGGCCGTGATGGAGGTTCAACGCCTTGCGGTTGAAGTCGCCGGAGGGTTTGCGGATCTCCAGGAACTCTTCGATTTCCGGATGGTGCACGTCCAAATAGCAGGCCGCCGAACCACGGCGCAGGCTGCCTTGGGAAATGGCGAGGGTGAGCGAATCCATCACCCGAATGAACGGAATAATGCCGGACGTCTGCCCGCAGCCTTTCACCTTCTCACCGATGGAGCGCACGCCGCCCCAATAGGTGCCGATGCCGCCGCCGTTCGAGGCCAACCACACATTCTCGTTCCAAGCGCCGACGATGTCGTCGAGCGAATCGTCAACGGAGTTCAGGAAGCAGGAGATCGGCAGGCCGCGGTCGGCGCCGCCGTTGGAGAGCACCGGCGTCGCGGGCATAAACCAAAGCCGCGAGATGTAATCATAAATCCGCTGGGCGTGCTCCTGATCGTCGCCATAGGCGCGCGCCACCCGGGCGAACATGTCCTGAAAGCTCTCGCCCGGCAGCAGATAGCGATCCGTGAGGGTCGTTTTTCCAAAGTCCGTCAGGAGAGCGTCGCGGGATCGGTCGATCTCGATGCGAATGGGCTCGACGACTTGAAATTCCGGCCGCGCGTGCGTCCGCGCCGCCGCGCGCGCCTCTAGGCGGCTTGCGTCCTCAACGGGAACTTCAGAGCGGGTGGCGGCGTCGAGAGGCGGCATAAGTCATTCAATCCCAAGTTTTGGCGCTCAAAAAAGCGCACGAATTCCGTGGCTCGGCAACGCCTTGTCTGGCGCTCCCAAGCAGTCACACCGGTTATAGAGATGACAGAACGACTTGCGCCGCTCACACAACATATAGTGCGTGAGCCCGCTGAGGGGGTCAACATCAAGTTCGCTACTGCGAACAACTTTTTGGTTAACGCCGGGAACGCTTTAGCCGGAATGGGGTAGCGGGCCCACACCCAAAGGGACGGCGTCGCCGAGCGGAAAGCCGCCCGTTGGCTGGCCGGCCCGCTTTCCGCCGCAGCTATCTTGCCGCCCCGAAAGGAACTGACTGTGTCCTTAAAAGAGGAGGCCGCCGCTTAGGAGAGGCCCTCATCCAAGTCTTCAGGATCTGGCAGGGTGATCAGGCCTGTTTGCGCCATGAAGCGGCTGTCGGCCCTATCAAACCGGGCAGATTTCATTTGGACGAACAGCCCGCCCGCAAGCGCCACGCCCGCCGCCGCTAGGCCCCCCATAACAAGAGCCAGAGAAACGCCTTGGGACGCGGCCGCCTTGCCGCCGAAGAGGTTGGCCGCGAGGTAGCCAAGCGCGAAGCCAACGACAGCGCGCGGCCCAGCCGATCCCTTGCCGCCGACGCTCGCGGCCGCATGCTTCGCCAATCCCTGCTGCGCAGCTCGGGCGCGCCTAAAGAAGTCTTGATACTCAAACCAAATAAGATCGGCGTGGGACGTGGGCGCGCCGGGCCCGCGCGGACCCGCCCGTCGGCGCTTTTCCGAATTGAGCGCGTCGACCAACGAATCGCGCTCCCGCGAAATGAAGTCGGCGACGGATGTCACGCTGCGCTCAAAGTCCTTTCTGCGATTCGATGAACAGTTCGGACTAAACCATTCAAAGCCGATGGCGAGAACGCCGAACGCCAGCGCCGAGACGAGCCCGAAGCCTGCGACCTCGCGCATAGCCAGCGGGCCGTTGACCGCGTTGTTTACGAAGGCGACGCTCGCCGCGCCGACGACGCTGGCGACCACGAGGAAGAACGCGGCGCGAGAGACCGTCGCGATCTCCGAGTACGAGCGCGCGGCCGAGACGGCCTCGTCCATCAGTTTGCGGAGCTGCTGCGCCCGCCTTTGCTGCTCGCGCTCCAAATCGCGGCGCGCCGTCGCAGCGTAGCCAACCGCCGGGCCCGTGGGCGGCGGACCCCAGGCGGCCTGTGGATCGCCAGCCCATGCGTCTTTGGGTTTGGAGGGCGCTGCGCTGCGGCTCATCGGGCCGAAAACGGCCGCGGAGCGGAGCGCATCCGCCGCAAGGGTAAGGCTATCGCCTTGCTCGCCGCCAGCTTCACCCGACAACGAAGCCGGGTCCCGCGCGCTGTTCCTATGGGATCCGGCCACGGCCTCACGGAAGCCTTCCAGTGGGATAAGGGCCGCTGCGTCTAAGCCCCGCGGCGCGGCGCTGCGTCCGCTGAGCGCGGCCGCTGAGGGCGCCGGCGCTTCTAAGGGAGGCAAGCGTTGTTTTTGGCCGCGATTGGCGGGCATGGGCTTCGTGCCCCACCCCTTTTGCGGTCCGTAGGCGGCCCCCGCGCCGATCGCGTCACGCAGGGCGGCGGCGGTGAAACCGCGGCTGCGTCCTGCTAGTCGATCCCGTCGAAACATGCCTCGCTCCGCGCTGGGCGATGGACAGGCGTCACCCGTCCGAATGAGATCCCAGCGATCCGATCTGCTCGTTGATTTGTTTCGAAAGATACGCCGGGCCGGTGAGCTGAAGCGACCCCATTTTCGATTGATAATCGTGCTGCAATTGCGTCAGCGAGTGGCGATATCGGGCGCGCAGCGCCATTCCGCCGCCCTGAACCACGACGACGCCTAGCAAGACGGCGGCGACGCCGATCACCACAGCGGAGGAGGGGGCCGCATCGACGCCTCCGAACAGGCTCGCCCCGATCAAGCCCACCACTAGCCCGAACGCGAACGCGCCGCCAGCTAACCCCAACTCTGAAGAGCCGCGTTGATCCTCTTGAGAATTAAAGGATCCTCGAATTGTCTCAGTTGCGTCAAAATAGTCTTTGTACGCAAGCCACATGAGGCCCAGACGTTCTGTTTCAAGCGCCGCGGTCGGGCCCGCCGCCGACATGCGTTTGATCCCGTCTTCCAAGGACTGCGACAGGTCGCGTCCCTGTTTTCGGGTATCGTTGTAAAAGTCGTTGAGCTGGGCGCTGAAATCCAAACGCGCTTCGGCCAGACTGCGCCCGCCGCCGGGCAACCCCACCCCGCGTACGATGAGCGAAGCGCACAGCGCCAAGGCCGCGAGGCCCAGCAGCGCCCCGCCAAAAGGGGCCAGCGGCGCGATCATGCGCTCTAGAAACGCAAAGTCGAATTCCCCGCCATTGGCGATGCGGGTTTGAAGGGCGACCGCGGCGATGGTCAGTACAGTTACGGTCGCAGCCGCTGCGCCAATAAAGTCGGCGCTGTCAGCGGCCACTTCTTTTCGGGCGAGCCGTTCGGCGGCTCGGCTAATCTCCGCGCGCGCCTCTTCCCGCGCAAACCGACGAGAGCGCCTTTGTTGATCGAGCGCTTCGCGGCTTACAGCCGTTGGCCGGGCCGCGTCATCGCCCGGCGCCAGCCGAGCCGACGGAGGCGCCATATGCGCGGACGCTCCATCTCCAGCCGCGAGCGAGGCTCTGGATTTGATCGGGACGACGCGCCGGCCGCCGCGAGGCCGCCCTTCGCCGTCCTTCGCCCTCAACGCTACTGCGCTAACCCCCCGCGCCATGTTTCGTCCTTTCGTCTGCTCGGGCCGCTCGGCAGCGATGCGTCGCGCTTCCAGCGTCCGGAATTCCCCTGACTTAGAATATTAACGATATCGCGGCGGGCGGCAATCGCCGGTTCGGCGCCCTTTCGCGCACGCCTGCTCAGCGGCGTCTAAGTCGCTTGCCGGGGCGAGACGTCGCCAGTAGGGTCCGCCCGCAACAGACGAGGAGAACGCACATGGCGAGGCGCGCGCGACTGCGTATCTGGCTCATGGCTCAAGCCGCAGGGCTGATGATGGCGGGCGGTCCGATGGCCGTCGCCGATGAGGAGAACCGGGCTATGGCCGACACCGCACCCCTATTACAACCGCCCGCCTTTGAGGCGCCGGCGACGCTTTCAGGCGACACCTCCGCTGAGCGCGGAGCCGCGTTTTTGAAGGCGAACGCAGATGCCGACGGCGTCAAGGTGACGGCCAGCGGTCTGCAGTACCAGGTGCTGCGCGCAGGCGAAGGCGGGGCCTCGCCGACCGCCCGGGACACCGTCGAAGTGCACTATCGGGGCGTTCTGCTCGATGGGATGGAGTTCGATTCATCCTATTCCCGAGGCG
>JBCDJH010000050.1:0-9624 GCA_038747965.1 Pseudomonadota bacterium | reverse complement strand
TGGCCGCAGAGCCGGCTCTTGCCGCTTGAAAAGAGGCGACGGGTCTTGGGCGTCTTCTTCCTCCTCTGGCGACGCGTCAGTGAGCGTGCGCGTGTCGGTGGACGCTGCGTCAACGTAAGGGCCCTGAGATATGGCGCCGACCGCGTCCGTCAGCTCCCAGAGGGCGGCCGAGCCGTCCCATGATGCGGTGGCGAGCCGCCAGGGGCTCGCAAAGGCGATGTCGCTCACCACATCGCTGTGGGCGCGCACCCGTGCGACCAGCTCGCCCGTTTGTACATCCCATACGGAGAAACTTCGATCGAGGGAGGCGGCGGCGAGCCGTTGACCGGAGGGATCGAAGGCGACAGCGAGCACCCAATCCTCGTGGGTTTCAAGCGCGCCAAGGTACGTTCCATCAACAGACCAAAGGCGCAAGGACCCGTCGTCGCAAGCCGTGGAGAGAAAAGCGCCGGTCGGATCAAAGGCCGCAGCGCGCACCCAGTCGGGATGGTCGTCAAACGCCATGACAGCCTCGTCCGCGTCTTTGTGGGCGCCGGAAGTCGCCATGCCCCAAAGCCGTGCGGCCCCATCCCCGCCGGCGGTCAGGAGGCGGCGGCCAGTCGGATCAAAGAGCGCGGCGGTGACGCCCGCCCCGCCATGGTCCACCGTGAATTGCAACGCGCCTGTCTCGGCCGCCAACACGCCGGCGAACCCGGCGTCGCACACAAAAGCGAGCCGCGCGCCGGAAGCGTCAAATCGAAGATCGGAGATGGGACCCTCAAAGCCCTCCGCCGCTATGATCGGCGCATCTGGAGCCGTCAAATCCCAGAGGCGAACGGCGCCATCCTCCGTACCCGTTGCTATAATTGGCTGGCTTGGATGGAAGGCCGCTTTCAGGACATCGCCGCCCAAGGCCTCGATCTCTCCGAGGAACGCCTCCGTCTCGGTCTCCCAGAGTTTTGCTGAGCCGTCGGCGCAGGCGGTGAGCAGAACGGTTCCGTCCAAGCCGAAGGCGACACTGCGGACTTTCCGGAAATGCCGCCAGAGCGACGCGGCGCGCTCCCATTGCTCGCCGACGCGAGGGGCGGGCGCCTCCCGGCGGACATTCTCAGGCGGTTGTCCCTGGGGCGCGGTTTCCGGCGCCGCTGGGGGCCGCGGCGCCGAGGCCGGGGCGACCGATTGATAAAAACCGCGAACGCGCCGCGGTCGGCGTCCCGTTCGCGCGCCGATTTCTTGGGTGAGGATCCGAAACGCGGGCGCGTAGGCGCCGCCGGCCCATCCGGACAGCTTTACCGTGCGAACCTGGTCGAACCCGAGCGGTCTTGGGCCGGGGTCAATCGACGCCGCAAGAAGACGGCCGCGCCGCCGAGCCATGTGCGCGAGATCGGCGATAAGCGGGCTCTTGCGGCGCCGAATCGCTTTTGACCACAAAGCCAAGCAAAGTCGGGCGCCGGCGGCCGCCTGTAGTGCCGCCGCCCGGTCCTCCGGCGTTGGCGCGAGACGCGGCGTCCAACCAACCGCATAGCCGCAGCGCTCAAGCGCCCGCGCCAGGCGCATCGCCCGAGCCTGGTTCGCCGGATGGTAAATCAAAAAGATATCAAGCATTTGGCCCGCGCCGCCTGGCCGTCAAAACGGTTCCTCCCAGCAAATTTCGTGCCTCGCCCAACGGGCACCCGCCTGCATCTTAGCATCAGATTGATTGACTTTGTGCGCCGCACCCTTAGTGTTTTGATAGTCGTTGCCCGCCGTGAGGCGCTCAGCGACAGCCATATGGACTTGCGCGGGAGAGATCGGCCGGCCCTTTGCGGAGGGAGCGGCCGGCGCCGAAGGAGCAACGGCCCTGGAAACTCTCAGGCACACGGGACCGCGCGACGTCCGAACCGCTGGAAAGTGAAAAGCGACGCGCTCTCGCGCGTTCTTCTCCACCGACGGAGTAAGCGGGCCCGCACCGGCGGCGCCTCGTGAAAACTCTCAGGTTCCCGGACAGTCAGGGTGAGGCGTTTGCGGCGCAGGCTGCGAACCTCACTCTTGTCTGAGGCTGAATGGCGGATACGGAAACGGGCCCTCTCAAAAAGACTGCTCTCCACGGCCTTTGGGCGCGCCTCGGCGCCAAGATGACGCCGTTCGCGGGCTATGAGATGCCGGTGCAGTTCGCGCCCGGCGTCTTGAAAGAACATCTGCATGTGCGCGCCGAGGCCGGGCTCTTCGACGTCTCCCATATGGGCCAGGCGACGATCCGCATGCCGCGTATCGGCGACGATCCGGAGGCTGCGCATGCGGCTGTGGCGGCGGCTCTGGAACGCGTGTCGCCCAGCGATATCCGAGGCCTCAGGCCCGGTCGGTTGAAGTACTCCGTGCTGCTCAATGAAGCGGGCGGCATTGTCGATGACTTTATCGTCGCCCGCCCGGCGGATGTATCGCAGAGCGGCGCGCTCCATCTGGTGCTGAACGCATCGCGGGTGGCGGCTGATATCGCCCATCTAAGGGCCTCGTTGGGACCGGATGTGGCGGTGGAGCTGCAGGGCGGGCTGAGCCTCCTCGCCCTCCAGGGGCCGGCCGCGGCCGAAGCGCTCGCGCAGGAGGTCCCGGCGGCGGGCGAGCTGCCCTTTATGGCGGGCGCCCGCTATCGGTGGCGCGGCGTGTCTTTGTCCGTAAACCGC
This sequence comes from Pseudomonadota bacterium, assembly GCA_038747965.1. Taxonomy (GTDB): domain Bacteria; phylum Pseudomonadota; class Alphaproteobacteria; order Caulobacterales; family Parvularculaceae; genus JBCDJH01. The sequence continues at coordinate 6,985 of JBCDJH010000050.1, read as the reverse complement.
TGCGGCTATACGGGCGAAGACGGGTTTGAAATCTCCGTGCCAGACGCCGACGCGCTCGCCCTCGCCGAAGCCCTGCTCGCTCAAGAGACCGTGGCCCCCATCGGCCTGGGCGCGCGCGACAGCTTGCGCCTTGAAGCGGGCCTCTGCCTCTACGGCTCCGATATCGACGACGCCACAAGCCCGGTGGAAGCGGACCTGACGTTCTGCATCTCCAAACGGCGCCGAGCGGATGGCGACTTCTTGGGAGCCGACCGCATACTGAGAGAGCTGGAGACGGGTCCGGAGCGTTTGCGCGTCGGTTTGCGCCCGGACGGCCGCGCCCCCGCCCGGCAAGGCGTCGCCATTGAAACGCTGGAGGGCGCGACCGTTGGCGTCGTCACCTCCGGCGCTTTTGGGCCGAGCGCGGACGGTCCCATTTCCATGGGCTATGTGCGCGCGTCCGCTGCCGCCTTGGATGCGCCGCTCAACTTGATGGTGCGCGGGCGCGCCGCGCCGGCGCGGGTGAGCCCAACGCCTTTTGTTCCCCACAGATATTATCGAAAGCAGCGGTGAAGCGGGATGAGTGAGAAATTCTACACAGAAGAGCATGAATGGCTCAGCGTCGATGACGGCGTTGCGACCGTCGGCGTCAGCGTCCATGCGGCGGAGCAACTTGGCGACGTTGTCTATGTGGAGCTGCCTGAGGTCGGCGCGTCTTTTGAGGCGAAGGCGGACATGGCGGTGGTCGAATCCGTCAAAGCCGCGAGCGACGTTTACGCGCCGGTCGCGGGCGAGGTGGTGGCCGTGAATGACGCGCTCACCGAAACGCCGGCGAAAGTGAATGAGGACGCGGAGGGCGAGGGCTGGTTCGTCAAGCTGCGCCTCGCGGATCCCGGCGCTGTCGCCGCGCTGATGAACGCCGACGCTTACAAAACGTTTCTAGAATCCGAGTAGCCTCAACCCGCAGCGTTTTGGAGAGATCGCCATGCGATATCTGCCCCTGACCGACATCGACCGCGCGCATATGCTGCGCGAAATCGGCGCCCCGAGCGTTGACGCGCTGTTTGAGGACGCGCCGCAAGAGCTGTTGAATCCCGATTTGGGACTGCCGCTGGTGGCCAGCGAAATCGAAGTGGAGCGCGCGCTTGCCGCGCTCGCCCGAAAAAATCGCGCGGGCGGCGATGGGCCTTTCTTTATCGGTTGCGGCGCCTATCGACACCATGTGCCGGCGAGCGTCGATCACATCATTCAGCGCTCAGAGTTTCTCACCACCTACACGCCCTATCAGCCGGAAATCGCGCAAGGCACGCTGCAATACCTCTTTGAGTTCCAAACCCAGGTGGCGCTTCTCACCGGCATGGATGTGGCCAACGCCTCCATGTATGACGGCTCCACAGCCTGCGGGGAGGCGGCGCTGATGGCCCAGCGCGTCACCAAGCGCCGGCGGTTGGTCGTCGCTGGCGGGCTGCATCCCCACTATAAGGCGGTCCTCGGCACGCTGTGCGCCGATGGTCCGGATGCGGCGAATATCGTCACCGGGGCTGGCGGGCCGGGCGCTCTTGGCGAGCTTGGCGCGCTCATCGATGAAGAGACGGCGTGCGTCATTGTTCAGTCGCCCGATGTCTTTGGCATGATCCATGACGTCAGCGCCCTGGCGGAGGCGGCCCACGCACAAGGCGCGCTCCTCATTTTTGTCTTCACGGAAGCGATGTCGCTCGGCCTTCTGACGTCGCCGGGCTCCATGGGCGCCGATATCGTCGTGGGCGAGGGGCAGTCCATCGGCAACGCCCTCAACTTTGGCGGGCCCTATGTGGGCTTGTTCGCGACACGGACGAAATATGTGCGTCAGTCGCCGGGCCGCCTCGCCGGTGAAACGGTGGATGCGGATGGAAAACGTGGTTATGTGCTGACGCTCTCAACCCGGGAGCAGCATATTCGCCGCGACAAGGCGACCTCCAACATCTGCACCAATTCCGGCCTGTGCGCGCTAGCCTTCACCATCCACCTCACCTTGCTCGGCGAGGCGGGACTGACCGAGTTAGCGGAGGCCAACCATGCGCGGGCATGCCAGCTGGTGGACCGTCTCACCGCGGTCCAAGGCGTGAGCCTAGAGACGCCCCGCTTTTTCAACGAGTTCACCTTGCGCTTGCCGCGGCCGGCGGATGATGTGGCGGCGGCGCTGACCGCGCGCGGCGTTCTTGGCGGCGTCCCCGGCGGGCGGCTGTGGCCGAACGATCCGGCGGCGCGCGATCTCCTGATCGTCGCCGCGACGGAGCTCAACACGGATGAAGACATCGCCGCCTATGGCGCGGCCCTGGAAGAGGCGTTGCAAGCATGAGCCATCATCAGGACGGAGCGGCGAGCGCCGCCAGCGAGACCTTCCCTGGCAAAACCTTCTCTGGCAATCGGGGCCTCGCGATTGAGGAGCCCTTGATCTTTGAGATTGGCGACGGCGCGCGCTCAGGCGTCGATTGTCCGCCTGCGCCAAAATTCTCCGCCGAGCGTCTCGGCGGGTTGGCGCGGCGCACGCCCATTGGTCTGCCCGGTCTGTCAGAGCCCGAAGCGGTGCGCCATTACGTCCGCCTGAGCCAGAAGAACTATGCGATTGACAGCGGCCCCTTTCCGCTTGGCTCGTGCACGATGAAGCACAATCCGCGTCTCAACGAAAAAATGGCGCGGCTTCCGGGCTTCGCTGATATTCACCCGCTGCAGCCCGAAGAGACGGTGCAGGGCGCCCTTGAGCTGATGGGCGCGCTCGCCGATTGGTTGAAAGCCCTCACGGGAATGCCGGCGGTGGCGATGTCGCCCAAAGCCGGCGCCCATGGCGAGCTTTGCGGCATGATGGCGATCAAAGCGGCGATCGCCGCCAAGGGCGAAAGCGCGATCCGAACGACCGTTCTGGCGCCGGAATCCGCCCACGGAACGAACCCCGCCACGGCGGCGCAATGCGGCTTTAAGGTTGAGACCATCGGCGCGGACGCCACGGGCCGCGTTGATCTTGCCGGTCTCAAAGCCAAGATCGGCCCGGATCTCGCCGGCGTGATGCTGACCAACCCGAACACCTGCGGATTGTTCGAGCGGGATATTCGCGAGATCGCGGACGCAGTCCACGCGGCGGGCGGCTACTTTTACTGCGACGGGGCCAACTTCAACGCGATCATGGGGAAGGTGCGCCCAGGCGATCTTGGCGTCGACGCCATGCACATCAATCTGCATAAGACCTTTTCAACGCCCCATGGCGGCGGCGGGCCGGGCGCCGGCCCGGTAGTGCTCTCAGAGGCGCTCGCGCCTTTCGCGCCGCTCCCCTGGGTGGTGGCCGAAAAAGGCGCCTACCGGCTTGCGGAGGCGGGCGAAGGCGATGCGTTCGGCCGCCTTTGCGCCTTTCACGGACAAATGGGGACGTTCGTTCGGGCCTACGCCTATATGCTTAGCCATGGCGGGAACGGTTTGCGCCAGGCCGCCGAGGACGCGGTGCTGAACGCGAACTATGTGAAAGCGCGCCTATCGCCCGAGTTCAGCGCGTCATTCGAAGGGCCATGCATGCATGAGGCGTTGTTTGACGATCGGTTCTTGAAGGAGACGGGCGTCGCCACCATCGATTTCGCCAAGGCGATGATCGATGAGGGTTATCATCCGATGACGATGTATTTCCCGTTGGTGGTGTCCGGCGCGATGCTGATTGAACCGACCGAAACGGAGTCGCGCCAGGAGCTGGACCGCTTTATCGACGCGCTTCTGGGCCTCGCGCGCGCCGCCAAGCGGGGCGAGACGGAGCGCTTCACCGAGGCGCCGCGTTTTGCGCCTCGCAAGCGGCTGGATGAAACGCGCGCCGCCCGCAAACCGGCCCTGCGATGGACGCCGCCAGCCGTCGCCCAAGCAGCCGAGTAAGGCGGCCGAGTAGGGAAGGGGCTCAGGCCGCTCCCTTTCGGATGGGCGATGGACCGCCTCCCCAGGCGATGTCTAATTTAGGCGCGTTTTGAGATCGGCGATGCCGGCGTCCACCAACGCGTCGCCGGCGGATGCGTCTAGCTTCTCAGCCAGCACGCGCCGCGCCGCGGCGATGGCGACGTCCGCTGCGGCGTTGCGCACGTCAGCGGCGGCCTGGGCTTCGGCTCTTGCGATTTTGTCCTCGGCCATTTGTGTGCGGCGGTCGAGCTGAGCGTTCAGATCAGCGCGCGCCTCTTCCGCCATGCGGGCGGCGTCGCGCTTGGCTTGTTCGATAATATCTTGGGCTTCGCTCTCGGCTTCGCGCTGCTTGCGCTGGTAGCTGGCGAGCAGCTCCTGCGCTTCCTCATGGAGCCGGCGGGCGTCGTCCAATTCCGCCGAGATGGCAGTGGAGCGATCGTCGAGCGCCTTGGCGATGGCGGCCGGCGCTTTGAAATGCGCGAGCACCGCGAAAAAGAGCCCGAGACCAACAAAGGCCCAAAACGTGGCGTCCATCCATTCGGGCATGTTCGGCTCCAGTCTCTTTAGGACGCGAGTTCAGCGTCAATCGCGGCGCTGACGGACGCGGCCGCGTCCCCGACGCCGGCGCCGCCCAATTCGCGCACGATGGCGTTGGCGGTGTCGCCGGCGATGTCGCGCACATGGGCCAGCGCCTGTTCTTTGCTTTCGGCGATGCGCCGTTCGGCCGCCTCAAGCTTCTCTTCAAGCTTCTCGTTGAGATCGGCTTGCATTTCGCTGATTTCCTGGTCGAGCGTATCCCGCGTTTCGGCGGCGATCGCCACGGCCTTGGCTTTCGCGTCGGCGAGGGCCCGCTCATAGGATTTGAGGGCCGCCTCGCTCTCCAGCTTAAGCTCGGCCGCCCGGTCCAGATCGTCGGCGATTTTGTCCCGCCGCTCTTCGATCACGGCGCCGATGCGGGGCAACGCGATCCGCGACATGACGAAGTAGAGGGCGCCGAAAATCAGCGCGAGCCAGAACAGCTGCGATGTGAAGTGGGTGGGGTCAAACGGCGGAAACGCCCCGCCGCCGCCATGCGCCGCTGCGTGCCCTGCGCCATGGGCGGCGTCGGCGGCGTGCGCCGCCGTCTCGCCATGGCCGCCATGTGCGCCATCGCCGCCGTGGGTGGAGGTGTCCGCCATCGCTTGCCCCTACGTCCTCAGGATCCGCTGTATGCGCCGATGCGTCAGATGACGAACAGCAGCAGGAGCGCGATCAGCAGGCCGAAGATGCCGAGGGCTTCCGTCACGGCGAAGCCGAAGATCAGGTTGCCGAATTGCTGTTGCGCAGCCGAAGGGTTGCGGATGGCGGCCTGCAAATAGCTGCCGAAGATGGTGCCAACGCCGATCGCCGCGCCGAGCATGGCCAGACACGCCAGTCCGGCGCCGATGTATTTCGCTGCTTCCGCTTCCATTGGGTCTCTCCTGTAACCGGTTGATTGGAAGAATAACGGGTGAGTGGTCTCGCTTAGGCGCCGCGCCTCAGTGTCCTGGGTGCACGGCGTCGTTGAGGTAAATGCACGTCAAAATCGCGAAAACGTAGGCCTGTAGGAACGCCACAAGGAATTCCAGCGCCGTGATGCCGACGGTCATCGCCATGGGCAAGACGGAGCCGACCACGCCGACGACGCCCGCCGCGCTCATGGTCGCGACGAAGCCGGAAAAGACCTTAAGCGTGATGTGTCCCGCGAGCATATTGGCGAATAGTCGAACCGAAAGGCTGATCGGCCGGGTGATGAAGGAAAAGACCTCAATGATCACCACCAGCGGCAGCAACACGGCTGGGACGCCGGACGGCACGAACAGTTTGAAGAAGCCGAACCCGTTCTTCATCAGCCCATAGACGAGAACGATCGTAATCACCGTCATCGACAAGGCGAAGGTGACGATAATCTGGCTCGTCACCGTGAAGAAGTAGGGAAACATGCCGAGCATGTTGGCGAACAGAATGAAGATGAACAGCGTAAAGACAAACGGGAAAAAGCGTTGCCCCTCCTTGCCGAGGGTGCTGCGCAGCATGTCTGCGACGAATTCGTAAATCAGCTCCGCCACCGACTGGATGCGGCCTGGAACCAAAGCGCGTCCGCGCATGGAGAGCGTTAAGAGCAGGGCCGCGCCGATCGCGCTTGCGGCCATGAACAGGCTGGCGTTCGTGAAGGAGATGTCGAGGCCGGAGCCCGGCAAAGACAGATCAACGATCTTTTCGATCTGAAATTGGTGGATCGGATCGTTCGCCACGTCGCCCCTCTCAGTCGGCTGTTTGTACCAGCCCGTCTTTCGCTATCGCCGCCGCCGGACGCTGAGGCGTCCGCCTTTGGCCCAATCTCTTAGCGGTCGTCATGGCTCAAAGATCGCCAAGTCTCAGCGTTCGTCGCCGCCTTTTTCGCCCGCCTGCAGGGCGTTCACGGAGCGGATCACGTTCGAAACGCCTCCGGCGAAGCCCAACAAAAAGAAGGCGACGAGAAACCATGGCGAGGTCCCGAAGACCTCATCGAACATCCAGCCAAGCCCCGCGCCGACAACTACGCCGACCACCAAGTCGGAGACGATTTTCATCGCCGCGCCCGTCTGGCTCGCCGTCGTTCGCTGAGGAGCGTCGCGCTCGGCGACCGCCGCCCGCTTTTCCTCAAGCCGACGACCAAAATCTTCTAGCGAAGAAGGTGAGGCCGGGGGCGCTTCGTCTTCGTCCGGCATATCTCGTGCGTTGCAGGGCTTTGCGCCGCCTGTTCGCCGCCGCAAAATTGCCGCGAACCTAGTGGTCGCTTGGGTTCAAGTCAAGCAGTGCTGAATATCCGCTAATCCTCTGTTTTTGTTGGCGATCTCCGCCGCGCCGCGGATCGTCACTGCGCTGCGGCGATCCGCTCCGCCGCTGTCAGATCGACCGACACGAGTTGGCTCACGCCCCGCTCCGCCATCGTCACCCCAAACAGGCGATCCATGCGCGACATGGTCACCGCATGGTGGGTGATGCACAGGAACCGCGTCTCGGTACGGCGCGCCATCTCATCCATGAGTCGGCAAAACCGGTCGACGTTGGCGTCGTCGAGCGGCGCGTCCACCTCATC
>JBCDJH010000049.1:0-9627 GCA_038747965.1 Pseudomonadota bacterium | reverse complement strand
GGATGCGCCGGTTTCAGTCACCGCCGCGACCGGCGACGGCCTGGCGCTCCGCGACATTCAGAACATCACGGGCATCTCAAATCTGGCGCCGAACGTGAATTTTGGGCTCGGCGGCGGTTCGGGCTCGCAGTCGCAAGCCAACCTCTTCATCCGCGGCGTTGGCCAGAACGACTTCACCCTGGTGGCGGACCCGGGCGTCGGCCTTTATGTGGATGGCGTCTACTACGCCCGCGCCATCGGCTCCACGCTCGACCTTTTCGATATTGAGCGCGTGCAAGCCCTGCGCGGCCCGCAAGGAACGCTCTTCGGCCGAAACTCCGTGGGCGGCGCTATCACCATCGACACAAACGATCCAACGGATGAGTTCGGCGGGAAAATGCGGCTCATCGTCGGCGACGATGAACGGATCGAGGCCTACGCATCGATCAATGCGCCGGTCACGGACACGTTCTCGGTTCTCATCAGCGCGCTCGCCCGCCGCCGCGAAGGCACGGTGTTCGACGCCAGCGGCCGCGAGCTTGGCAATGACAGCGTTCAAGGCGGGCGCATCAAAACGTTGTGGACGCCGCTCGACAATTTCGAGGTGACCTTCAGCGCCGACTATGTGAACGAGAATGAAGGCGGATTACCCGAAGTTCCTTTGGTGCGGGCCGCCGACGGCAGCGTGAGCGACTCTGAGCAAGTCTTCTTCCGCTCACCCGTCCTTGAAACCCAGGGCCCGAACGACAATACGCTCGATTCTTTTGGTTTCGCCCTGACAGCCGAGTACGGGCTCTCGGACTCTTTGGAAGTGAAGTCGATCACGGCCTACCGGGAGATTGACGCAACCTTCAATCGGAACCCGCCGGGCGGTTCAAACTTCAGCTCCCAGGACGATTTTGAGCAATCGCAAATTTCTCAAGAAATCCAGCTCATCGGGACGACCGAATTGCTCGATTTCGTCGTTGGCGGCTTCTACTTCAGCGAAGACGGCGCGAACCCCACCACGATCGACATTCCGGCCGCACCGGTCTTCCCGCGCTTTGTGGGCGTGACAGACATCAGCAACCGCAGCCTAGCGGTGTTCGGCGAACTCACCATCCCGCTCACCGAACGCTTTCGGGTGATTGGCGGCGTACGTTATACGGACGAAGAGAAGGACGCGTCCTTCACCTCGGCAAGCATTCCCGGCGTCACCCGAAACACGGCCCCCGGGGATCCGGTTGTCGAGGCGATCGGCTTTGAGAATCCGCAGACGCTCAACTTCTCCGAGGTGACGTACCGCGGCGTTTTGCAATACGACGTGTTTGACACAACGACCGTCTACGCGTCCTGGTCGACCGGCTTTAAGTCCGGCGGGTTCAACCAGCGGCTGGTGGGTTTCGCGCCGGGCCAATTCACTGAACCCGACACGTTTGAACCCGAAACCGTCCGCACCGCCGAGGTTGGCTTCAAGTTCGAGAACAGCATCCTGCGGTTCAACGCCTCGGGCTTCTATTCAGACTACGAGGACGTGCAAATCTCCGGCGCGCCTCCAGGGGCGATCGCGACCGAGACCTTCAACGGCGCGGAGGCGGAGATCTACGGCTTTGAAGTCGAAGGCACGTTCACGCCCACATCCAGCCTGCTGTTTGATTTCAGCGCCGGCGTCATCGAGGCGGAATATATCGACGTGCAAGGCACCGGCACCGAGATCACGGAAGACGATGAGTTCGTCCGGACGCCGCCTTTCACGGTCTCCTTCGGCGCCAACTATATCTATGATATCGGCGCCTATGGCAGCCTTCGCGCCCGCACTGACGTGTTCGTCAGCGGCGAAGTGTTCTTTGAGCCGCAGAACGTGATCGGCACCAACGAAGATGGCTATGCGGATGTTGGCGCGTCTCTAAGTTGGATCAATCCCAATGAGGATTGGATCGTCACCGCCGGCGTCAACAACATCACCGACGCGCGCTACTTGATCTCCGCCGACGCGAACGCCGCCCTCGCCTACGATATCGGCGCCTTCGCCCGGCCGCGAAACTGGTATGTGACGCTTCAAAAGACGTTTTAAGCGACGCCTTAATGGCGGCGCGTTGACCGTCTCCCCAACTTTAAAGCCGATTGCTGGGCGAGCCTTCAGCAATCGGCTTTTTCTTTTCGCCGCGTTGCTTCTAGGCTCGGCAGACCTGGACAACCTTGAGGCGCGCGCGCCCCAGGCCAGCCAACCCGAACGGAAACCTCTCTGACGCTATGCCCGCTCTTGATCGCCTCATTCAGATACTCGGCCCTGGCGTCCTCTTCGCCGCGTCAGCCGTCGGCCTGTCGCACTTGGTGCAAGCGACAAGAGCAGGGGCGACCCACGGTCTAAGCCTCGCCCTCTTCATCGCGATCGCCTGCATTATGAAGTACCCGTCGCTGCGGTTCGGCGGCGAATACGCGGCGGCGACCGGCGAAACGCTGATCCAGAGCTACCGACGCATTGGGTGGTGGGCGCTTGGGCTCTACGCCGCTGTCGAGATTTTCGGGGCAGCCTTTATTGTCGCGGCGATCGCCATCTTTCTTTATGGGCTGCTCGACGCCATCTTCGCGGCGTCGCTCTCCAACGGGACGGGGACGGCGCTTTTGCTGACGATCGTCGCGTTTATGCTGCTGAGCGGTCAGTATCGGCGGTTCGAGGCGCTCACAAAGGCGCTGGTGGTGTTTTTCTCCGTGCTGATCCTCGCGGCCACCGCCCTCACGGCGCCGTCGCTGGAGCTGAGCCTAGACGCGCTCAGCCCGCCCCCAATCGACGGGGGTCTCATCATTTATCTCATTCCGTTGATCGGTTTTATGCCGACCGCGCCCACCGCCTCCGTCATGCAATCGCTTTGGACGCAAGCGAAGCAACGGAACTCGGCCATCTCGATCAGCGCCCGCGACAATGTTCTCGATTTCAATATCGGCTACGTCCTCACATGCGCTTTGGCGTTGTGTTTCTTGGTTTTGGGCGCGGCGCTCATCAACGGTCCGGGCCTCGCGATTGAAGCCAGCAACTCCGGCTTCGCGCGGCAGGCGCTCTCCATCCTGACGGAAAGCTTTGGGCCCTGGTCCTATTGGGTGGTGGCGACGACCATGGTGTTGGTGATCGCCTCGACATTAATTGCGGTCGTGGACGGACTGTCCCGCGCCATCGTAGCGATTGCGCGGGAAGCAAAGGCCCCGCTTCTTAGAGAACAGGAAGATGTGGCGCTCTACCGGATTACCCTCCCGGTCTTATGCGCCGCCGCTGCGCTCATCGCGGCGACCCTCACCACGTCTTTTACAAGGTTCCTGGATTTGACGGCCATCGCCACCTTCACGATCGGCCCCATCATCGCGTGGCTGAACCATCGCAGCGTGACAAGCGACAGGATGCCGGCGCCGCTGCGCCCGGGGCCGCTCCTGAGGGCGTGGAGCCTAGGCGCTATCCTCTGCCTCATAGCCCTCGCGCTCGTCTATTACGCAGTGCGGTTATCGGGGTGAATGACCCGCGTTCCTTAGAGGCGACACTGTCTCACGGCGCATCAGCTTCACGTGCGGCGAACAGCGTCACCTGAACATCGTCGTTCGTGCCCATACGAATGTTCCGGTCGCCCCATGGGGTGAGGCGCGGCGGCGCCAATTGCGCAGCGGCCCCGGACGCCTGAAGCGCTTTCGCCGTTTCCTCCACATCGCTGACAGACAGCGCAAATCGGACGCGCGCGCCAGCCGGCGCGCCAAGCTCAGCCTCGTCCACATAGTCCGCATGCTCAGCCGATAGAATCTCTAGAGTGGCCCGAGGCGCGGCGAGCAACACGCCCTCGCCATGGCCATCGACGCTCCAATCAGCGATCTGTTCGAAGCCGAGTTCGTCGCGGTAGAGCCGAACGGTATCGGCGAAACCCTCCGACCGCAAAGCGACGCGAAACTCTTTCACAGGGCCAGCGGGAGACGCCATGGCGGCGCCATCGGCGCACGTTGCTTCGGCCGACGCCTCTTCCAGCCCGAGCTTCGACCAAAAGAGAAGCAATCCAGCGAACAAGGCCGTCTGAACCAGCACCAATATGTAGGATTTCGAAGACAACATCTGACACACTCCCTCAACCAGCGAAAAGTCGTTGAGGGCAGTTTCAGACGTCAGACACCATCTCGCAAGCCATCCCGGCCTCAGGCCGCTTCACCGCCAAGGCCCAGACGTCTGAAATCAAAACGTGGAAATTGGTGGAGCCAGACTTGCGAAAGTTCGAACCCGAAGGGTTCGCAAGCGCGACCGGGCGCCGGCCGGTCAGGCCGCCCCATCGGAGGCATGAGCGAAGCGAATTGCCGCGAGATACCGAAAATGGTGGAGCCAGGCGGAATCGAACCGCCGACCTCTTGAATGCCATTCAAGCGCTCTCCCAACTGAGCTATGGCCCCGCTTAAGGATGGGCGGCGGTTGGGGCCCGCCGCGCGTGCAGGCGGCGGACATTAGCGGGCGCGTCTGTGTTGATCAAGCGACTTTGGAGACCAACGCGGTTCTCCAACAGCGCGGCTGAAAAGCGGCCTTAGTCGTCGTCCCCATCGTCTTCGCCGACGATCTCAGAGACGTCTTCATCAATGCCGTCTTCGTCATCATCGTCGAGCAACTTGTCGTCGTCGATCTTGAAATCGGCGTCTTCAATATCGTCGATCTCGTCCTCGCCATCCTCATCGCCTGCCCCGCCCGCGCGCTGGCCTGTGGTGGTCGCCTCTTCGTCGGCGTCCTCTAGGGAGACCTCTTCAGGCGCCGCGGCGTCGCTGGCGGCGTCTTCCGTTTCGTCCGAAGCGGCGGGCGCGGCGGCTTCTGGGGCGGCTTCTGGGGCCGCCTCAACGGGCTCCTCTTCCACCTCCGCCCGCGCTTTCTTGCCGCGCGCCGGCTTGCCGACCGAGAAGGTCGCGCCGCATTTCGGGCAGACCGCGGGATCTTTATGAAGATCAAAAAACCGTGCGCCGCATTTCGGGCAGTCGCGCTTTGCGCCTAGTTCCGGCTTGGCCAACGCTTTTTCCTCGTCGCTATGGGCTTCGCGGCGACCTGTTGCCACGAAGGGGGGAGGCTGTCAAAAGCTATTCTCGCCTTAGGAAAGATGGCTGCCACGCAGCCGAAAAACAGTGCGAAAGCGGGACGGTGTGGACCAAAAAGCCGGCGCAATAGAGCGGCGCCCGCAAGACGCAGATGCGCGGCTTGCGGCGATGCCTGCATCTGTCTCAACGCGGCCGGGGAACGCGTTGAACGGGCGCGTGCAAGTTCCAGGCGATAAATCCATTTCCCATCGGGCGCTTATCTTGGGCGCGCTCGCCGAGGGCGAAACGCGCATTGAGGGGCTTTTGGAAAGCGCCGACGTTCTGTGTACCGCTGAAGCCGTGCGCGATCTCGGCGCCCGTGTCGAGCGGCGATCGGACGGCGCTTGGCGCGTCGTCGGCAGGCCGGGCGGTCTGGCGGAGCCCGAAGACGTCATCGATTGCGGCAATTCCGGCACGGCCGCGCGCCTTCTCATGGGGCTCGTCGGCGGGGCGGGCGTCACCGCCACCTTTACGGGCGATGGATCGCTTCGCCGGCGGCCCATGGACCGCGTGCTCACGCCGCTGCGCCAAATGGGCGTCGAAGCCATCGCCACCCACCGGGGCGGATTGCCGCTGACTTTGAGGGGCGCCCCTTCGCCGAGCCCCCTCCGCTACGAGATGCCCACAGCCTCCGCCCAGGTGAAATCGGCGATCCTACTTGCAGGCCTCGGCGCCGAGGGGGCGACCGAGATCCACGAGCCGCGCCCCTCGCGCGATCACACAGAAAAGATGCTGAAGGCGCTCGGCGCGGACCTGCAGATAGAAGAGAGCGCGGACGGCGGCCGGACCATCCGTCTAACGGGCGGCGCGCGGCTGAAGGCGCGAGATGTCGCTGTCCCGAGCGATCCGTCCTCGGCGGTGTTCCCGCTTGTCGCGGCGCTGATCGCGCCGGGATCAGATGTCCTGGTCGAGAATGTTCTTGTGAACCCTTTGCGCGCGGGGCTGTTTCAAACGCTTCAGGAGATGGGCGCTCAGCTAACATTCGAGAACCAGCGCACCAGCGGCGGCGAGGAGATCGCGGACATTCGCGCGCAGACGTCTCCGCTGAAAGCCGGCGCGCCGCCCGCAGCGCGGGCCCCGTCGATGATTGACGAGTACCCCATATTGTCGGTCGCCGCCGCGTTCGCTGACGGTGAAACGGTGCTCGGCGGCGTTGGGGAGCTGCGCCATAAGGAAACCGATCGCATCGCCGCCATGTGCGAGGGGCTGGCGCAGTGCGGCGTCGCCACCGAGCAAGGCGAGGACTGGATGCGCGTGCGCGGGCGCGGCGCTCCGCCTCAGGGCGGCGGCCGCATTGATGCGCAGGAGGATCACCGCATCGCCATGAGCTTTTTGGTCCTCGGCCTCAGCGCGCAAACGCCCGTTACCGTGGATGGCGCGGAGACCATCGCCACCAGCTTCCCCAGCTTCTTCGAAACCATGGAGCGGCTGGGCGCACGCTTCGCCAAGCCGAGCGATGGCGCCAGCGCCTAAGATGGAGGGCGCTTAATATGGAGAAGGACGGACCTCCGCCGGTTATTGCGATTGACGGCCCCGCGGCGGCTGGCAAAGGCACCCTCGCCCGCAGTCTCGCCCGACATTATGGGTTCGCATATCTCGATACCGGACTGCTCTACCGCGCTGTCGCCAAAGCCCTGTTGGACCAAAGCGAGGCGGAGCCCAGCGTCAAAAGCGCGGTGGAGGCGGCGCGGCGCCTGGAGGCGCGCGCCCTTGAGCGAGAGGGCCTGCGCGACGGGCCGGTCTCGGCGCTCGCCTCAAAGGTCGCCGCAATGCCGGACGTTCGCGATGAGCTCTTAAGCTGGCAACGGGACTTCTGCGCCGCCCCCTCTGGGGACGGCGGGCAGGCGGGCACCGTCCTTGACGGACGCGACATCGGAACCGTGGTCTGCCCGGAAGCCGCCGCCAAACTTTTCGTCACGGCGGGCTTGGACGCCCGCGCCCGGCGGCGCTTTTTGGAACGGCGCGTTCGAAATCCGGCCCTCACGGAAACGGTGGTTCGAGCCGAGCTTGCCGAACGGGACGCGCGGGACGCCGAACGCGACATCGCCCCCATGCGGCCGGCGGCGGGCGCGTTCTTGCTAGACACCACTGAATTGACTATAGAAGCGGCGTTTGACGCCGCTCGCGCCTTCACAGACAAGGCGTTGGGCCTCTAGCGGCCTGCAGCGCTTGAGTTGATCGCCTTCTTGGCGAAACCATCTCACGCTCTGCAAATCCAAGCCGCCAGAGCCTCTTTTTCGAGCAGCGTTCGATCGCCAGCATTTCCCATTGCGCTGCGTCCACCGCGGCCTGTTCGCATGTTTCCGATCTGCGGAGCGACCAGGCGGCGGCGCACAGCGTTCTGAAGAAAACCGTCACCGCGCGCAGCCCATTTGAGGGCGGCGCGTTTTCACCCATTGCAGACGCCGCAAGGCCTGGAGCTCAAGTAACCAATGTCAGAAACCCTCAACCCCACGTCCGACGATTTCGCCGAGATGTTCGAAGCGAGCATGGTCGGTCGCAACAGTCTTGAAGGATCGGTCGTCAAAGGACGCGTCGTCTCGATCGAGAACGAAATGGCCGTCATCGATATCGGCCTGAAGACCGAAGGCCGCGTAGCGCTCAAGGAGTTTACGCCGACCCCGAACGACACGGCGCCTGAGATCGGCGATGACGTCGAAGTCTATTTGGAGCGGGTGGAGAACGCCGTCGGCGAGGCGGTTCTGTCGCGGGACAAGGCGCGCCGGGAAGAAAGCTGGGATCGGTTAGAGAAATCCTACGCCGCCAATGAACGGGTCGAAGGCGTCATATTCGGCCGGGTCAAGGGCGGCTTTACAGTCGATCTTGATGGAGCGGTCGCGTTTCTGCCGGGCAGCCAAGTCGATATCCGCCCGGTGCGGGACGTCACCCCGCTGATGAATATCGCTCAACCGTTCCAGATCCTAAAAATGGACAAGCGCCGCGGCAACATCGTCGTCTCGCGCCGGGCGATCCTGGAAGAAGCGCGCGCCGAACAGCGCCACGAAATCGTCAACCAACTGAACGAAGGCGAAGTGCGCGAGGGCGTCGTCAAGAACATCACCGATTACGGCGCGTTCGTTGATTTGGGCGGCGTCGACGGGCTTCTGCACGTGACGGACATGTCCTGGAGCCGCGTCAACCACCCAAGCCAAGTGCTCGCCATAGGCCAGACGCTGAAAGTTCAGATCATCAAGATCAACCAAGAAACCCAGCGCATCAGCCTCGGCATGAAGCAGCTGGAGGCCGACCCCTGGGAAGGCGTCGCCGCCAAATACCCGATTGACGCCAAGTTCACCGGCCGCGTCACCAACATCACCGACTACGGCGCCTTCGTGGAGCTGGAGGCTGGCATCGAAGGCCTCGTGCACGTCTCAGAGATGAGCTGGGTGAAGAAGAACGTTCACCCCGGCAAAATCGTCTCCACCAGCCAGGAAGTGGAGGTGATGGTTCTGGAAGTGGACGAGGTGAAGCGCCGCATCAGCCTTGGCCTCAAACAGTGCCTCGACAATCCGTGGGAGGCCTTCGCCGACCGCTTCCCGATCGGCAAGGAAGTCGAAGGCGAGGTGAAGAACATCACCGAGTTCGGTCTGTTCATCGGCCTGGAGGAAGATGTGGACGGCATGATCCACATGTCAGACCTCGATTGGGACAAGCCCGGCGAAGAGGCGATCAAGGACTTCAACAAAGGCGACATGGTGAAGGCGCAAGTTCTCGACATCGACGTTGAGAAGGAGCGCATCAGCCTGGGCGTCAAACAGCTCGGCCAAGATCCCATGGAGCAAGGCGGCGAGCTGCGCCGCGGTATGGACGTCACCTGCACCGTCACCGAGATCCAGGGCGGCGGCGTCGAAGTGCGGATCGGCGACGATGGGCCGACGGCGTTCATCCGCAAGTCGGACCTCTCCAAGGATCGGGGCGAGCAGCGCCCGGATCGGTTCGCCGTGGGCGACCGGGTCGATGCGCGCGTCACAAGCGTGGACAAAGCAAGCCGGCGGATCGGCCTCTCAATCAAGGCGCGGGAAGTCGCCGAGGAGAAAGAAGCGGTCTCGCAATATGGCTCCGCTGACGCCGGGGCGTCGCTGGGCGACATTCTGGGCGCGGCCCTCAAAGAGAAAGAGCAAGCCGAGGACGAATGATCTTTCGTCCTCGCATGCGGGAGGCGCGGCGTTTCCATGCCTGAGCTTCCCGAAGTCGAAACCGTGTTGCGCGGGTTAACGCCGGTCCTTGTGGGCCGGCGTTTTTCGAAGGTTGAGCAGCGGCGCGCCGACCTTCGCTTCCCCCTGCCCGCAAACTTTGCGGAGCGGCTTGAGGGCCGGCGGGTCCAAGCCATGCGCCGACGGGCGAAGTATTTGCTCGCTGAACTCGATGACGACGAAACGCTGATCGCCCATCTCGGCATGTCAGGGCGCTTCACAGTGGATGAGACAGCCGGCGGGCCCTCAGCGCGCCCGGGCCGCTTTCACAATTCAGCGGCGCACGGGGAGCGCCACACCCATATTGTATTTCATATGGAAGAGGGCGGCCGCGTGGCCTATAGCGACCCCCGGCGCTTCGGATACATGGATCTCATCCCCACGGGCGCGCTTCCAG